>NZ_AMZQ01000009.1 GCF_000313615.1 Campylobacter showae CSUNSWCD
ACTTCGCTTTGCTCGTTACTGCGAGCAGAACGGTATGCTTAAAAGAGATGGCAAAGTCTATACTGGGATAGTTAAAAACTGCTCTGCTAGCGAGTTGATACCCATACTACCCAAATATAGCGAGCTTGATAGCTCTACTATATACTCTGATTGTTGGAAAGCTTATGATGGATTAGTAGATTATGCAGCTTTAGCTCATTATAGGGTAAAACATTCTAAGAATGAATTTTAGCTACGCTACGCTTGCTGCTTTGCAAGACGCAAATGGTAAAAATCATATAAACGGCATTGAGAATTTTTAGCTGCGACTTTGTCTTGCTACTGTAAACAGACGAGGATATGCTAAACATAGATTATCTAAATTTGTATGATACACCCTACGAAACACCCCGAGCTTATATAAAGCTGGTTTCTCAAATAAAAGTTTAATATCTCGGTTTGTTTCGGTTAAAATGTTTTCCGTGAAGTTCCTCGTATCTAAATTAGGGGCTTAACCCTGTCTTTAAGATTTTCGGGCTTCACGGGCTTTAATATAATTCGTTTAAAAATCTTAGTGCCGTTTATGCGTTCACTGAATACAAGAAAGAATTAAAAGCCAAAACATTTTAAAAATTTAAGGGGTATCAGATGAAAAAAGTTTTCTTTGTCGGTGCTGATGTTTCAAGAGATAAAATCGATTTTTGCTTTTTAACTCCCGTTGAAAATACAAGGCCTAAATTTGTGTCGCTTCCTAACGATACGGATACGATTAAAGCTTATTTTCAATCTTTTATCAAAGATGATATTTTTATCGTTTTTGAGCATACAAATAACTATCACGTGCCGCTACAATCTGCTTTAACTGATTTAAATATAAAACACAGCGCGCTAAATCCTGCTAAAATTTCCCACTTTTTAAAGCATTTAACTTATCAAAAATCAGACGTTACGGATGCTTACGGCTTGGCTTTATATTGCCGTATATTCAAATCCGATTTAAACCCTAGCACGTATAATCACGAATACAATTTAATCAAAAGCTACAATTCTACAATACTGCTTTTATCAAAAATTCAAACACAGCTTAAAAATTTTAAAAAATCACAGGACTTTGTAGCCGATACGGAGCTATCCGAAATAATCAAATCTCTAACGTTTCACGTTCAAAAAACACAGGAAAAAATAAAGCTCCTAGCCTTTGAAATTTTAAAAAGTTTTGTTCCAAACTGTGAGCAAATTATCAAAGATAATAAAGGTTTCGGTATTGACCTAGCTTTAAATTTATTTCCTCAGCTTCATTTTAACCGCGCAAAATCGGAAAAGCAATTTATTTCATTTCTTGGCTTAAGCCCTCGCATATATGAAAGCGGTTCGAGCGTGCATAAGTCGCCAAAAATAAATAAGCGTGGTAGTCCTGCAATAAGGCGCATATTATTTTTAAATGCTATTTCTTGTGCTCGTTTTAACGATAAATTTAAGCAAAGATACGAAAACCTAGTAAGTAAAGGCAAAAAGAAAAAAGTTGCGCTAGTTGCCGTAATGTGTGCAATCGTGCGCTATTTAAAATCTTTGTTTCCATTAAATGAGAGTTATATCAATGAAAATTTATATCACGCTCGCACAAGCTAAGTTCTTGCTAAGCGCTTATAACCTGCTTGCGCGTAAGTACAAGAAAATATCCCGTAAGGATATTATAAAAGATAGCGGTATAGATGAAAGCACTGTATCAAGGATAATACAAGACCGCTATTTATTAGAAACAAAAATTAACGAAGTAAATCAAATTTCACAAAAAGGAGCTAAATAAATGCTTAAGCTTGAAGTTCGTTCTCCGCAGTCAAAGCAGTATCACGGCGACAAGTTCGCCGAAGTAATGTCGATTGACTATGACGCGCAGGAACTTAAATTTGTTTGCGGGTATTCAAAAAATACCCCTATTCTCTACATTCAGCATGGTTTTTACGATACTGAATTCAGACTACACGAAAACGAATCACACAAAGAAAGGAATTAACACAATGGCAAAGACTACCGCACCACTATACACACCCGAGCAAGAGCAACACGCGAAAGAAATTTATCGCGCGCTTAATCAGTCAAAAGACCTTTTTTCACAAAAGATTAGGGTCAAGAAACTTAAAGAGGTTGAGGGCAAGATTAAAAAGGATAAAGACGGAAACGATATAACAAACGAGTTCGGCGAGCCTGAAAGATGGGACAACACCTATCATTTGACTTACGTCGCAATGAATAGCGGGGGTGAGCATACGACGCGCATAACGCAAGCACAGTTTAACGAATTAGACGAGGATGAGATTTATATTGCTAACGGCAAAATTGAGTTTAGGCTATACGCTGACGCCTACAATACTACACCCGTTATCGTATTTGACAAATTTACTCCTGCTATAGAGCTTTTTGTCACGGCAATGCTAAAGCTCGAAGGCGCGAAAGCTTGAATTTTAGGGCGTTTGGCTTAGCCTGCGCCCCGTCTATCAGGTGGTAAGGTCGGGACATTGTCTCACTTACCTAAAAATCTAAAATCTATTTAAAGGCTTAAAATGCAAATAGTATCATCTCCCAAAATCGTCCATCAAGGTATCGACACGCTAGTTATCGGCGTTAATTGTTTAGATGAGATTGTATTTAATACTAAATTTAAGCCTTTCGTAGCTCAAATCAAGCGCGCTAAAGAGGCGGCACAGATGATTAAGACTTTTGGCGAAAAAGTAGAAAAAACAAATCTAGGTCTAAATTACGGCGATTTCCTCGTAAGTAGCAAAAGCACGGGCGCTTATATCGGTTACGTTAGAAATGATGACGTATTTTTTAACGTTTCGGACGCTGATTTTGAAGCTACGAGTATATACCACGTAAAATTACAATTTAGGTCGGTGTATTTATTAAAATACGGTCACGAATATTGTATGACGCAGGTTAAAAAATTTTTATCTGAGATTTTGGGGATAAATTTTCAAATAAAGATTTTACGCCTAGATTTATGCGCAGATGTTGCAGGGATAAAATATACTCCCGTTGATTTTTTTAATTTTCGCTCTTTAAAAAAAATAAGTAATTTTGGCGAGAGTATCGGTAAAACTGACGATGATGACCTAATAAGCAGTGATGACGCAGCAAAAACATTCATAGACATAAACACCGTCACGGTTAATAATTTCATGCGTTTTAACCGTTTTGAAGGTGCTAGTTTTGGTAAAAATCCCGATATGTTTCGTGTATATGACAAAGTAAAGCAGGTTAAAAATCAAAATATCTCTGAGTTAGTTTTTACTAAGTGGGCTTTAAACGGTTTTATTTTTGATAAAGATTTATGTGTATTCCGTCACGAAGTAGAATTTGGACGTGCAAGAATACAAAGATTAATTCCGTTTAATACGGTTGATGAAGTGGATTATTTATTTTTAAATTTGGGTAGATTTTGGGCTACCGGGCTAAATATTTGTAAATGGTATGATTTGACGGTTAAAGAGCGTGAAAGAATATCAAATAATAGCGTTCAAACTGATAGTGTTCGTAAAATTTACCAACGTTGTGACCAAGACGAAACCCGCTTAAAATTTTGGGATTTTCTAGCTGATTGGGATGATACTCGCTTTGCTAAATTGTCAAAGCACGATTTTATAAAATCAAAAGACCTAAAACAAGCTAAAAAAGCTTTAAAGGCTTTTGTATCTGCCGTATATACAAATCTGGGTTACGATTATAATAATTTTTTGATTGTGCTTGATGAAGTCAAGAAAGATTTGGAGCGCGAGGGTTTAAATTTGCACGAATACGGTTTATCTAAGTTAGCGGGTAATTTTAACAAAAACGAAAAAATTATAAATGATTGTGGTGTTTATATTGATAATCCGCTTACTAGTTCGATGTATTTCGGTTTGGATGAATTTATCATCGCTCTTAAAGAAATACGTAGCGATAAGTATAAAAAACCTATAAAAGACGCTTTGAAAATACTACAAGCGCAAAGATTGGAGGATTAAGAATTATGTGTGTTTTATTAGTTAATGCAGAGCATTATCCTTGTTTGGAGTTTCCTCAGCTCGGTTTTGGTCTTACTGTTGATGAGACTAGGGTTGCTATTGAGGACGGCGATAACGTTTATTCCGCTCCTTTTTTTAATTCTTTTTATTCGTTTCCTAGTGAAAACTTATACGGTTATGATGATGATGGTGATTTATTGGACGCTTTTGCTAAAAAGTATGGTTATTTGGGTTTTAGGTATTTATAAATGAATATTTTGGAGCAAATTTTAAATAAGTATTTGCAAAACAATAATAAGTTTTGTATTGATTTGGCGCATTATCAAATTAAGCGTGAATATTTTGAGCAAAAGGCGAAAATCATTTATCAAACGCAAAATTTAAGGGCTACGCCTAAAAATTGGCTTGGCTCACAAATATTTAAGGAGTATGACGAAGATTGTAAAAATTTAGATTTAAAAGCTTTTTGTAAAGCTCGGGATTTTGAATTGATGCGCGGTAGGGTTTATCTCTTTGCCGTTAAACAACAAAGTTTAAATTTATTTGATTAAAGGAGATTAAAGAATGTCGAATAATATAAAAGAGGTTATCGCTAAAACAAGTGAGGCGGCTAATAATATACTTGGGGCTTTATCCCCCGTTTTAAGTGTGTTTTTTCCAAAAGTAAAGGCGGGTGCGGTTCTTGCTGGTTCGGTGCTTGAAAAGTTGTCAGAGATTGACGATAAAAAAGCGCAAAGTGAGGTTTTAGGGCTTACGGCTACGGCGGAGGCTTTAGACAATTATTTAAAGCAAGTTGAAACGGGGAAAGAGCCTAATAAAGACGAGGTTATTAAGCTTTTGGAGCAAGCGTCGGCAAATATAAAAGCTATTGACGCGGCTTGGGATAAAATTTATAAGATAATTTCATAATAAAGGATAAAGAATATGCCTTCGGTGTCAAATATTGATTTAGATGTTCGTTCTTTTAGTTTGAATGGTGATTATGGTTCTTTTTTTGATGGTGCTAGGGTTGTTTGCACTATTGATAAAAGCGTTTATCAAGTTGCTTTTAGCTTTCTGGCTCAAATCTCTAAAAGTGATTTTGGGATTTTTTATTGTGTCGTTCCTCTTGATACGGGCGGTTCTGCCACTGCTATCAGTGATAAGCATAGTGGTTGCAATGACCGTTCTTATGTCTATTTTCTACCTGCTGTTTATGTTATGCCTGCATCTGAATCGCCCGCTAACGGGGGTTAAGGTGTTGATTAAAGTTATGGTTAAGGGGTTATTATGGGCGTTGAGATAAAGTATCATTGGCGTTTTTTTGATAAGAGTGGTAATGTTGTCGCTGAGGGTATGTCCCCCCGTGAAAACGATGAAGGCGACTTTTATCTTAATGATGACGGCGTGTATGAAAACAAAAAGACCGGCGAGTTAAAAAACGGCGATATCATTAATAAATATTTTGATAGTGATGGTAATGAAGTCGGTTCTTTTGATAATAATAAAGATGTTGGTGGTGGTGGTCGTGCTTTTGGCGAAATACGTTCAAATCTTGGCTCGGGCGTTTCCCCTGCTTTTGAGCAGGCTATTCGTAGCGATAAATCTAAAATTGAAAATCCTGAAAAGCCACAGCCCGACACGCCAACGCCCCCGCCGAATAATGGCGGTTCGGGCGGTAGTCTTATTGGCGAGATTGCTAAGCAAAACGATATTTTAAGCCGTCTTGTTTCAAAAATGGGACAAACTACGGGGCTAAATAAAATTTCTCGTGGTCTTGGTTCTTTAGAGCGGGCTTTTAAAAGTTCTCTTGAAAATGTTTCTACTACTATTAAAGAGGGTGCTAATACTGTCGCGTTTAATAGCGGTAGTAATAAGGTTTCGGTCGCCTTAAATGGTATTAATGAAAATTTGGCAAAGATAGCTACAGTTAAGGACGATTTGGCTAAAATTTCAGAAAATGGCAAGGGATTATTAGATATAGAAAAAGACCGTTACGCTTACGAGAAAACGCCACAAGTGATTAAAGACCTTGACGGCGAAACGGTGGCAAATTTAAGCCCTAGAGATGCGCAAACCGCTAATAATGCTACTCAAGCCAAAAAGAATACAGATATAAATAATTTTGAACTTTTGGATAGCGATATAGAGGATTTATTTGGCGATTTACCCGATATAACGGGCTTGTTTAATGTTCCTTATTCTAGTTCTGTTGATTCGCAATATACTAAATAAAAAAGGGGTTTGCTATGAAATTTTTTGTTGAAGCTTTAATTTTTGCTTTGTTTGTTGGTGCGCTTTATTATTTTTGGAGTATTCCTTATTCTAGCGAAGTTGATAAGCAATATACGATAGGTTATAAAGATGGCGGAAAATAATTCTAACCGTATTTTAAAACTTGGCGTTGAGGAAATATTTGAGGATTTGACGTATAACGTTGCTTATGACGTTGTTCTTAAAAAGCTTAAAGATAATGGGATGTCTGATGGTATTTTAAAAGATGCTATTGATAGCGGTATAACGATAATGTTCAGCTCTGCTTTAATGCTTTATATGCAAAAACAAGAGGCTTTATTACAAAAAATCGTTGATAGTGCTATCGCTCTTTTGGTTGTTATTTTAAATCCTTTGAGTTCAAAAGTTAAGGGGCTTGCGCGTAAGTTTTTTAAGGGTGCTAAGGCTGGTATGATTTCGCGGTTTTTGGGTGTATCGACTGAGGCTCGCGTTGGTTATGCGCAGGTTGTGACTACTGGCGCTAATGCGATGTTTAATCGCAAGCAGTCCGAAAGCAATTTTTATCAAAATGCTAGTTATGTTCAACAGCAAAAAAATCAACTTATTGCTACTAAAGACCAGCAACTAGCCTACGCCAAAGCCAAATCCGATAGCTTTAATCAAACTCTTATGTTTAAGCTTCTAACCTCAAAATTTACCGCTACCGATAAAGAGCTTTTACGCAAAATTACGGGTTCATCTAGTATCGACATCGAGCAGATAAATAAAGTTGCTGATTTTATGTGGGTTAAAGACGATAAGGGCGATATAGTGGGGCTTAGCGAGGCGTTTATGCAAATGCTTAATGGTCTTGGATATTTTCATAATAAGAATAAAGCAGGGGGTGCGTAATGGCTGATTTAGATTGCCAAGTTGCTTTTAATCAAGAAATGAGCGCTTTAAATGAAATTTCTAAAACTTCAAAGGATATTTTAGAGCTTTTAAAAACTCCTGAAAGTTCTAAGTCTGATACGCTTGAAGCTAAAATCGACGAAACAAACCGCCTTTTAAAACTTCTTTGTATCGGTATTCTTGGCAAGGATAAAGAATAAAAATGTTTGCTTTAATGTGTTGTTGTTGTCGTAAAAAGCCATCTTATTATCTTGACTATCTTGAGCTTTTTCGTTTTTCTTATTATTATGAAATTGATACTTTTGGTAATTATATAGTTGAATGTTCTCTCTCTGCTCCTTTTTATTCTCGATTTTTTACTAGTCAAGCTAATTATAACGTTGGCGAGGGATACGTTTCCCCTCCTTTAGATGACCCCGATAACGGCGATTGGAATTCAGGCTTTTTTAACAACCATCGTGGGAATTTCTATAAGACGCCTTCTGCTCCTGATTTAGTTCCTATTTTTGATGATGTTCTTAGTTATTATAATTCTTTGACTTCTTTTGATTATGGCGGGGCTATTTTTTCTTATTTCGTTTCGCCTTTTCTTAATCCCTCTGATTTTTTATTTGAAAATGTTTCTTTTGGTCTGGCTTTTGATTTTTTTCGTTCTCGTGCTATTGATATTTATTCAGCTTGTGCTTCTGGTTCTTTTCCTTATAATCGTTTCGACAATATTATATTAGGTGTAAAGGTTTCTAAAAATGCCACTATATAAAGTAACTCAACAACAAGGAAACCGCGTTATTACTTCAACGCTTGAGGCTAAAAATTTAGCAAGTTTGCAAGCGTTTTTAACTGCGGCTTCAACTGCAAAGATTAAATATATTTATGAAGTTCATTTTGAGGACGACGCGACAACGCCTCCGATAGATGATTTTAACTATTTTAAGCAATATAAAGCTTTTTGTAGTAATTCCAACCGCCGTAAAAAACAGGTTCTAGTCCATAACGTAAAAAAGACAATGGACGAGGACAAGCTCACGCAACTTTGTAAAACATACCTCGAAGTAGGTGGGCTTAAAGTTGATAGCGTTACGTGTTCTTTATTTATGCAATGAGCTTCTAAAATTAATCCTTATTCCCTTAGTTTTTTTTGCCTGATTTTCTTTCCCGCCAAGCTTCAGGCGCTCTGCGCCGTCGGAGCTTGGCGTTCCTCTCTTTGTTGCTTCTTAGATTCCTCTTTGGCTTTTTTTGATTTCCAAACATAAACATCTTTTCCCCTAGATGCCGCTTGCACGAGCTACCCGCAAAGCGACTTTTGTTATTTCGTTCGTGGTTTGTATTCCGTCAAATTTAGTTTATCGCGGATTAAACTGCTGAGCGGTGTCGCTTTGGCTCGTGCTAGCGTAAATCTTTGACTTTTTGGACTTGCTAGCTATTATTAATAAAACTCGTATTCTTGGATATTTTAGCAAGCAATACAGCAATTATTAACGTTTTTTGTTACCATTTTATCGTTTATGCAGGCATAACGCAGAAATAAAAAACTCAAGGAGTAAAGAAAATGCTAAAGCAAACCATTCAGGGCTTACGTCCTTTAACCGTTTCGGCTATTGGCGCGACTGACGGCGATACTACGGCGTTAATTAGTCTTATGGCCGGTAAAGTAGAAAAATTTAAAAACGTTGGCGAGGGTGGCACGGCGGTCGTCGCAATTCCTAGCCCTTTAAATAAGAAAAGCATAGTTGTAGGCAAAAAAGACGCTACGGGTAGATTATCAACGATGTTTAGCGTTCCTCACGTCAAGCCTTCTAAGACCTTTAAAGATTTGCTTGCAGATATAACGGGTAAGTTTGATTGTGACTACGTTCTAACTACAAAATGCGAATACGCGAAGCTTAAATTCGACGCATAAAGAAAGGTGTAAAGATGGCTAAATCATTAATAAGAAATACTTTAGGAAATCGCACGTTCGGCTTTGCCGTTCCTGCGGATGGAGCAACGGCAAAAACCTTTGCGGAGAATAATCTTGACGGAAAATTTGTCGTTTATGAGGTTGAAAGCACGTCGGGAAATGATGTCGTAACTGACCTTTGGGACGTAACCGTAACTGGAAAATCTGAAACTAGTAAAGGTAAACACACATTTCAATTTTATGCAGATTTTAGCAAAGACGAGGACGAGATTCGCACCGCGCTTTTAAACAAAACTTTTAACGGGGTTAAGTTTGAAGAAGTCTTTGTTATAAATATGCAACATATAACTATCGCTTAGGCAATGCAAGCAAGTTTCATAGTGGAATATATTGAGCCGTTGATAACTATAACGGCTCTATTCTTTACAATTATTAATTGGATAATCTCTCAAAGGCTTAACGCCTTTAATCAAAAGTTATCTTTATTTGAAAAATCATTTAGCGAGGATATATCAACCCTTGAAAAGAAAATTGACAAGATTTACGATTTATTCCTTAATCAAAACGTAAGGCTACACAAATGACGCTAGGACAAAATCAAGAAAAATTTACTCAAGACCTCGTACAAATCTTAAACTATCTAATCGATAACGGCTATACAATCAGGTTGGGCGAAGTCGAGCGCACGCAAGCACAACAATACCTATATATCAAAGAGGGCAAATCAAAAACTTATAATTCAATGCACTTAAAGCGTTGTGCCGCCGATTTGCATATATTCAAAGGTGGCGAATGGCTACAATCAAAAACACAGCTTCAAAGCATTGGCGACTATTGGGAAAGCCTAGACAAAAACAACAAATGGGGCGGTAATTTCAAAAACTTCATAGATACGCCGCACTTTGAAAGACAATGCTAACCCAAAAACACATAAGAATAAAAATATTTTTCATTGACAAAACCTCGATATAATCGAGCTTCCATAACCTCACAAACTGCATTATCAAAAAGACATATTGACATTTATCTTAAAATCTTAAAGGGATTAAAAAAGAGAATTTCTTACTTCATCTTAAAGAGTGTGAATTTAGATCTAATAACAGTAAAGATACAAAAACCTTCTATCATATTTTACTAAAGATGACAAGAGAGAATCCGCTTAACTTATCTTGAGCCTATTTTAATTATTAGAAAGGATAGTTTTGTGGTTTTTTCCTTGTACAATTTTCAAGGAAATTTTAAAGAAAAAACCTGCGGAAAGCCTGAGCCTCCCGCAGATAAAGGTGTATTACATCATTCCGCCCATTCCGCCCATACCGCTCATATCAGGCATGGCAGGCATCGGCTTATCCTCTTTTAGCTCGCTTATAGTAGCTTCCGTAGTTAGAAGTAGGCTCGCCACGCTAACCGCGTTTTGTAGAGCCACGCGCTCAACCTTAACCGGGTCGATAATACCGGCTTTAAACATATCCACGTACTCGCCAGTAGCTGCGTTAAAGCCGTAGTTGTCGTCTTTGCTTACGCTTACGGAGTTTGCCACTACGCCCGCGTCAAAGCCCGCATTTTCAGCGATCTGGCGGAGAGGAGCGGTTAGCGCGCGTCTTACGATATCAGCGCCTATAGCTTCGTCGCCGCTTAGTTTTAGATCCACTTTTGTGCTCGCTTTGATAAACGCAGCGCCGCCGCCGATTACTATACCCTCTTCCACGGCCGCTTTAGTCGCGCTTAGAGCGTCGTCTACGCGGTCTTTTTTCTCTTTCATCTCAGTCTCGGTAGCAGCGCCCACTTTGATGACCGCTACGCCGCCGCTTAGCTTAGCTAGGCGCTCTTGTAGTTTTTCTTTGTCGTAGTCGCTTGTAGTTTCAGCGATTTGAGCTTTTATTTGGATGATTCTAGCATCGATTGCCGATTTCTCGCCTGCGCCGTTTACGATAGTCGTGTTGTCTTTGTCGATGATGACGCTTGAAGCTTGACCTAGATCGTTTAGAGTCGCGCTTTCTAGTGTTCTGCCTAGCTCCTCGCTTACTACTTCACCGCCAGTTAGTATCGCGATATCCTCAAGCATTGCTTTTCTGCGATCGCCAAAGCCAGGAGCCTTAACCGCAGAGATGTTTAGTACGCCGCGAAGCTTATTTACCACTAGCGTCGCAAGAGCCTCGCCCTCGATATCTTCAGCGATGATTAGTAGCGGCTTGCCGGTTTTTTGGATCTGCTCAAGCACAGGTAGCAAGTCTTTTAAATTTGTAATCTTCTTATCAAATAGCAAGATAAACGGATTGCTTAGCTCGACCTGCATCTTTTCGGCGTTTGTGATAAAGTACGGGCTTAGATATCCGCGGTCAAACTGCATACCCTCGACCACGTTTAGCTCGTCGTGGATAGATTTTGCTTCCTCTACGGTTATGACGCCGTCTTTGCCGACTTTTTCCATCGCGTCTGCGATCAGCCCGCCGATAGCAGAGTCTGAGTTCGCAGAGATAGTCGCTACTTGAGCGATCTCTTTTTTATCGGTTACCTTGCGCGATAAGCTTTTTAGCTCGGCGATTATAGCTGCGGCTTGCTTGTCCATACCGCGTTTTACCTCGACAGGATTTGCGCCTGCGGTGATGTTTCTTAAGCCCTCTTTAAAGATAGAGTGCGCCAAAACCGTAGCCGTAGTCGTGCCGTCGCCCGCCTCGTCGTTTGTTTTGCTGGCAACCTCTTTTACTAGGCCTGCGCCCATATTTTCTATGGTGTCTTTTAGCTCGACTTCTTTAGCCACGCTCACGCCGTCTTTGGTGATCGCTGGAGCGCCGAAGCTCTTTTGCACTAGCACGTTTCTGCCGCGAGGCCCCATCGTTACTTTTACAGCGTCGTTTAGTTTTCTAACGCCTTCGTATAGTTTGTTTCTAGCCTCGTCTGAAAAAAATATCTCTTTTGCCATTTTTGTTCCTTTAAATTTAGATTATTTTAAAACGCCCAAAACGTCTTCGATTTTTAGAACCAAATACGTCTTGCCATCAAGCACGACCTCAGTGCCGCCGTATTTTGCAAAAACCACGCTATCGCCCACGCTCACGCCTTCTACCTCGCTTGATACCGCCAAAACCTTGCCGCTTAAAGGTTTTTCTTTTGCATTATCGGGTATAATGATGCCAGAAGCGGTCGTTTTGACGTCCTCGAGACGCTCGACTAAGACTCGTTTGCCTAACGGTTGAAAATTCATGATTCATCCTTTATGGTTTGATTTTACTTTTTTAGCACTCTTTTGTTTTGAGTGATGAAATTATAGTCAAATTTTTAGAATTTGTCAATAATTTAGCTAAAATTCTTAACAAGTCTTAGTATAATCGGCTCAAGTTTCATAATAAAATTAAACTAAATCTAAAGGATAGACGATGAAAATTTTAGGTGCCCTACTCGGACTGGTTTTTGCTTTGCTTATCGCGGCTTACGTCGCGGCCTTTACGGATTTTGGCAACGGTTTTGTTAAGCCGTATGCTCAAAATTTGATTAAAGAAAAAAGTGGATTTGACGTTAAATTTGACAAATTTCAGATCCGTCCGACGAGCGTAGATATCGTAGCGAACGTAAACGGCGAGATCGTAGCGAACGTAAACGGCGGGCTTTCTATTTTCTCTCAAAGCCTCGATCTAAAATACGACGTCGCCGTTAGCGATCTAAAAAGTCTCGGAGTCAAGCTAAACGAAGCCATGAAAATCTCAGGCATCGCAAAAGGCAAATTTAGCGATTTCCTCGCTAGCGGAGTAGGACAAATGCTAGGCTCAAACGTCAGCTTCGACGCAAATTTAAAAGACTACAAGCCGCTTTCTCTAAAGCTCGACGCCAAAAATTTAGAGGTCGAAAAGGCCCTAGCGCTAGCAGGTCAGCCTATCTATGCGCGCGGTAAAATCTCTGCCGTCGCAAATATCGTAGAAAGCGGTGGCAAGCCAAACGGCACCGCAAACGTCGATATCTTGGACGTAAAAACCGATAACGCGCTAATCGCAAAAGATTTTAACGTCACTTTGCCGTCAAATTTCGCCGCAAACGGCAAAATCGTAGCCGACGTCAAAGACGGCATCGTAAACGCCAAAAGCGCCGTGATCACGCCGCTAGCCACGATCGGCAGCGACAAGACGATCTACGATCCAAACTCAAACACCCTAAGCAGCGACGTAAAACTCATCGTGGACGATCTGGCCAAATTTGAGTCCGTCGTTGGGCAAAAGCTTAGCGGCGCGTTTAAAGCAAACGGCAACGTCATCGCCACCGCCGGCGAGCTAAAAAACTTCGACGTCAAGGTTGAAGGCTTTGGCGGCAACGTCGATGCGGTGCTAAACGGCGGCAAACTCATCGCCAAAATCAGCTCGCTAAAACTTGACGAACTCGTTAAAATCGCCGCCTTCCCGGCATTTGTCGGCGGAACAATCAGCGGCGAAGCGGTGCTAAACGACGTGCACAACACGCAAAATATCTCCGGCTCGGTTAAGCTCGCCACCAAAAACGCACGGCTAAATCCGGCCGAGCTAAAACAGGTCGCAAAGGAGATAAATTTGAGCAAACCGCTAGCTTTTGAACTAAACGCAAACGCCGACGTAGCAAGCTCAAAAGCCAAATTTGATGCCTCGCTAAACTCCGAGCTTTTAAAGCTAAAGAGCCTAAGCGGCGTTTACGGACTGGATGATAAAAACGCGGACGTCAAATTTGACGCGGGTATCGATGATCTGGGTAAATTTGAAGAGCTAATCGGCAAAAAGTTATCTGGCAAAGTGGACGTAAAAGGCGCAGCAAAACTCGTAAAGGGCGCACTTAGCGAGCTAGTTCTAAACGCAAACGCTCTAGGCGGCAAGATAGACGCAAACCTCAAAAACGAAAAACTCGCGGCAAATCTAAGCGCGCTTTCGCTCAAAGACGCATTTACGCTGGCTGCGCTGCCAAACTACGCCGACGCCGTGATCGACGGAACGGTAAATCTAAGCGGACTGGATCCGAAAAATCTCAGTGGTACGGCTAAATTTAACGTCAAAAACGGCATAGTAAATAGCGCCGTCGTAGCAAAAGAGCTAGATAAGCGCTTCCCAAACGACACCAAATTTGACGCTAACGCAGACATCGCTATAAACGGCGGTAAGGCCAAATTTGACGTACTAGCAAACCTCGTCTCAAATGCGAACAGGAACCTAATCGCGCTAAAAAATCTAAAAGGCGACTACGAGCTTGAAAGCGGCTCGGCGAAGGCGGACTTTGAGCTTGGTATAAGAGAGCTAAAAGAGATCGAGTTTTTGGTGGGACGACCGCTTTACGGGCCTTTGCTAGTTATCGGCGACGCGACAAAAACTGGCGAAAAGCTAAGCGCGAACGTAAATTCGCGGCTCTTTAACGGCGATCTTAAGGTGGTCTTAAAAGACGATATCCTAAACGCAAATTTAAAAAGCTTTACCGCCAAAGGCCTCACCGACTTTTTGGGCCTCTCGCACGTCTATGACGGCACTGGCGATATGACGATGAACTATAATCTCGTCTCGCAAAAAGGCAAATTTGACGTCATCGTAGACGAAGGCAAGCTCGCAAAGACCGATTTTACCGAACAGGTAAGGACTTTTACCGGACGCGACATCACGAGCGAAATCTATAAAAACAGCAAAATAAAAGGCACGATAAACAAAAACCTCATCGACTTTAACGCCGATATGAACGCGACTAGAAGCCGAGTCTGGGTAACCAGCGGCAAATACGACATGGCGACCAAGGCCGTAAACGTGCCAATAAAGATGAACTACGAAAAAACCGACATCGACATCACGGTCACAGGCACTAGCGATAACCCAAAATACACAATCGGCTCGGACTACCTAAAAGGCAAGGCGGTCAAAGAGCTGGATAGATTTTTGGATAAAAAATTCGGCAAGGATAACGAAAACGGCACCACGGGCGATGCAAAAAAAGACGCTAAAAAAGATGCGATAAAAGGGCTTATTAAGGGGTTGTTTTAGCTATTTTAAACATATAAACCAACAGAATATTAAAATTCCGCTGGTTTGATATTAGATAATTCTGATGATATTTTGGATATCTTCATTTAATGCATCTATTTGAGCCCTATTGGCCTGTGTCTCTTGTCCGTATATCGTATATTTTTTATGTTGCAATTTACTAATAGGGCAACCCTCATGGTTAATAATTGCAGCTAAAGTGTTTCCGTCCTTGACGTTTATGACTCTACTATTATGCTCAAGGTCGGTAGTAAACAAATTTCGATGCTTGTCTGCAAGGTCATTCGCTATCCTTTGTATCTCCTCGGCATGCGAACGAAAGGCTTTTGTAGCATCTCTTTCACTCGTTCTGGATCGATTTTGAACAAAAATATGTAACAACGGCTTTTTAAATTTATGGTTTTCAACTTCGTTACTAAAATTTAGATATTCATCCTCCATGGTTTTATTATCTACTGATATACCATAAATCAGCTTAATTAGATTTTTTATACCCCTAATAGACGCTGCATCGGCAGTGCATGGTATTATAATTCTATTTGAAGCCAAAACCGCCAATTCGGTATAGTTTGCAAAGCTTGGGTTGCAATCTATAAAAAAAGTTTTTGGGCGTCTTTCCAAATCTTTATTTGTTTCGAACGCATCCACAAGATCGATTAATAAAGAGCGACTAGCTCTCCATGCTCCTTTTGCAGGTGATGAACCAATATAGGCAATTAGCTTGGAGCAAATATCCAAGTCAATATCCCCTGGCAATAAAAATAGATTACTCGGCATTCTTTTGTTTACTTCATCAGCCTTGACAAAGTAAGAATATTCATTCCCTAATTTAGTTAATTGTGATTTTCTAAACCTTTCTTTAATATATCCAGCAATAGTTCTTTCAGTGTCTCTAAATTTATCTAAATTTTCTTCGCCTGTTCCGTTACCACCAAGCACAATCTCTGATACATTGGATTGCGGGCATGCATCAATTACTACAACATCTTCATTTGGATGTGCGATGGCGTATTCTACGGATAGCGAATAAGATAAAAACGTTTTACCGACTCCACCTTTGTTATTCCAAATAAGATATTTTTTATTTTCCATCAAGTAGTCCTTTTGAATTCGTTATGATGTATTCTATCGAATTTTTACTAAAAATACCTAAATACGATACTTAAAAATAAAGCTATCTTAATCCAATTACGTGTATATTTTAAGTAAAATTTAATAAATTAAAGCTAATTTATCTGTAATTTTAAAAATCAATAAAGTAACTGTTTCCAACATTTAGTAAAATTTTATTTCGTTTTTTTAACAAGTTCTCTAAATTTAACGCAGCCTTCCGTATATCCGTAATCGCAAGAGGTCCCGTAAATATCCATCGCTTTTTTCATATCCTGTTCGCCCTTTTCGTATCCTTGTGCGAGCATATAGCAGCCTTGCGAGTCTTTGTGGTCGCAGGCTAGCGAGTAGTATTTGCGGACTTTTTGCGGGTCTTTTGCGCCGCCGTATTCGCCGTTGTGATGAGCAGCCGCCCTATAGCACGCCTCGCCGACTCCGCCCTCGCAGGCTTTTTCATAAAGCGTCGCCGCCTTTTCGTAGTCTATCTGAGAGATTTGCCACAGTATGGTGCCCTCATACACCGCAGCTACGGCCGTGCAGCCGTCCATATCGCCCATATCGCAGGCCTTTTTATATAACGCAAAGGTCTTTTCGCCGCCGTCATCGTCGTCGTTATATGAGAGCCCCTGCTCGCCCAAACATGCCGCCATATAGCAGCCGGCGGCATTTTTATCGTCGTTGCAAGATTTTTCAAACAGTCGCGCGCCGTTTTCGAAGTCCGATTTTTTTAGATATATTTTCGTGGCTTGTTCAAAGTTCCCGCCAAAAGCCGCCGCCGCTAAGATCGCAGCCAAAATAATCTTTCTCAACGCATCCTCCTATTTGCTAAATTTTTTAGATTTGGCGCAGCCGCGACCAAGACCGTTTTCACAAGCAAGACCGTAATATTTAGCCGCCTCGGCGCTATTTTTAGGCGTTCCGTCGCCTGATTCATAGATATCGGCCGCGTTGTAGCAGCCCTCGGCCTCTCTTGCTTCGCAGGCTAGTTTATAGTATTTTAGCGCATCGGCGAATTTTGAGGCGCTATCGTGCTTTTTAGCTATCTTTAGGCAAGCTTCCCCGTCTTTGCTCTCGCATGCTTTTTCATAAAATTCGGCTGATTTTTCCGTGTCGTCCTGCTCTACGACAAAATTATCATTTGACGGCGTAGAGTCGTAAAAATCGCCCGCCGTAGAGCAAGCTTTAGCGTAGCCAAGATCGCAAGCGCTTTTATAAAGCTCAAAAACTTCGCCGTTTATTCGTGCATACTCCTCATCGTCTTTTAGGTCGTATGTTTGATATACTTTTAGCTGCGCGGCTATGTAGCAAGCGACGGCGTTTTTATCCTCGCGGCACGATTTTTCGTAGAGTTTGGGCACGTTTTTATCGCCCATATCTTGTAGGTATTTTTTTGTCGCAACCTCAAAATTAGTCTGAGCTGCCGCCACTCCAACAAGAATTAAAACAAGATAAATTTTCTTAAACATAACGGCCCTTTACTTTGTATTTTTATAAAGTTTTCTAAAATCAGCGCAAGCTCCCCTAGAGCCGTAGTCGCAAGCTAACCCGTAAAAATCCATCGCCTTCGTCTCGTCTTTTTTTACGCCATCGCCCCTTTCGTACATATCAGCTATCGCGTGGCAGCCGCTCGCGTCCTCGTACGTGCACGCGGTTTCGTAAAATTTAGACGCTTTGGCTAAATTTTGCTCGGTACCCCTGCCCTCGTCGTAGTATCCGGCCACTCTCGCGCATGCGGCGCCTACTTTGCCCTCGCAAGCTTTTTCGTGAAATTTCATCGCTTTTTTATAGTCGGTTTCCTGCCCGGCCTGTCCGTTTTCGTAGATATCGCCCAGAGATTTGCATCCATCCATATCGCCCGCATCGCAAGCTTTTGAAAACTGCTCAAAACTTTTTGCCTCGCTAGAGTTTTGCGAATAGGCGTTAATGTTTATAAAGCCCGCGGCATAGCAACCTACGATGTTTTTCTCCTCGTAGCAAGACTTCTCAAAAAGCTTTAAGGCGTTGTCGTAGTTGTTTTGAGCTAACTCCGCGCTCGCCTCCTCGAAAGCAGGCACGGCGGCAAAGGCCGCGGACGCCAAAAAAGCGGCGCAAACGATTTTCTTTAGCATGTGTTTTCCTTAAATTTGATTATTTTTCGCGAAAATTGAAATTTGACACGAACTAACGGTTAAATTTGGCAAAAAACCACATAAAAGCAAACATCAGCCCCGTAGCCTTGGTTTTGGTTTCGTCAAACATAAACTCCCGCGCCCGCTCAAGCGGCACGTAAACAGGCTCGATATTTTCGCCGTCTATGCCGCCGCCCTCGCCGATTTTCATCGCGTCGTTTATCACGGCAAAAAACATCGTCTGCTTCGCTCCGCCAAAACCCAGCGCGCCGCGAGTGGATGTTATGCGCTCTACCTTGCTCACGGCAAAGCCCGTCTCCTCGGCGATCTCCTCGATGACGGTCTGCTCCTCGTTCTTGCCTTTATCCATCAGACCCGCACAAAGCTCATATGTGTAGCCCTCGTCGCCCTTTTGCGTCAAATTTAGCTCGCGCCCTTCTTGCAGATTAAACCAAACGGCGGGGCGAAACTGCTTAACCAGCAAAAACGCGTCCTTATCCTCGTGATAAAGTAGTACCGAGACGCTATCGTGAGCCTTGATACACTCCCATCTGACGGACTTTTCGCACAGATCAAAGGAAATTTGATACGGCTTTATGTAGCGCGGGGAGGTTAAATTTTCTATTTTGATATTTTTTACAGAAGTATCCATTTTGCCAGTCCTAAAAAGCTAAAAAAGCCGACCGTGTCGGTAACGGTGGTAAGCAGCACGGCCGAGCCGACGGCAGGATCGATGTCAAATTTCTTTAAGCTTAGCGGTATCAAAGTACCGAAAAATCCGGCGAAAAACAAATTTATCAGCATCGAAGCGCCGATAACTACGCCCAGCATCGGGCGGTTAAACCATAGCGCAGCGATAATGCCCATCAAAAACGCAAAGGTTAGTCCGTTTATAAGCGCGATGCCGACCTCGCGTTTTAGCGCGTTTGCGGCGTTTTTAAACTCGATTTCTCCCAGAGTTAGTCGGCGCACAGTAACCGTAAGCGCCTGCGTGCCAGTGTTTCCACCCATGGATGCTACGATTGGCATCAGTACCGCGAGCGCTACGTAGCTAGCTATCGTCTCGTCAAAAAGCCCGATGATCGAGGAGCTAATAAGCGCGGTAAATAAATTTATAAGCAGCCAAACGGCGCGCGCGCGAGTGGCCTTAACCAGGCTCGTATCCTCTTCCTCAGCCTCGTCGTAGACGCCGGCTAGGTTATAAATTTGCTCCGTGGCGCTTTCTTGTATAAAGTCGTGGATGTCGTCAGTAGTGATACGACCGAGCAAATATCCCTTGCTATCGACGACCGCGATCGAGTTCATATCGTAGTTTTCGACCGTTTCTACGACCGTCTCGATAGGCTCGTTATCCACGGCTACATGGGGTTTATATTTATCTTCTTCGCTCTTTGCGATGATCTCTCTTAAGGTTTGGTTAAAGTCAAATAGTATCAGATCCTCAAGCGGCACCGCATGGAGCAAAACGCCCTTTTTATCGGTGATAAATAGCTGCGAGACGTTTTCTAGCTTACCCTCTTCCTTCTCGCGTCTTAGCCGCTCAACCGCCGTTTTTAGCTGCTCGTCGATATGCGCACTAAAAAGCTCCGTCTGCATGAACGCACCCGCTTCGTCCTCGTCGTAGCTGCGGATACGTAAAATCTCCTCCTGATCGTCCTTATCAAGGCCGTCAAAGAGCTCTTTAGCCTTTTGCTCGTCGATCTCCTCGATATACTCCAAAAGCTCGGCCGCGTCGTCGCTCTCTAGCTCCTCGATCGCCTCGATAATCTTGTCGTTTGGTAGTTGTTCGATCACGTCCTTTAGCATGTGATCTGGCATCTCGATCGCTACGTCGCCCAGGATCTCTGGGTCTAGCTTTTCGAGATATTCGCCAAAGAGCTCCTCATCGTGCTTTTTAAGCGTTTTTAGGTGCTGAGCGAGGTCGGCGGGGCTTAGCTCCTTATCGATCGTCTCGTTTAGGTGCGAGTCTAGCAGCTCTTTGGCTTCGTTTAATTGCTCGTTTTCTTCCATCATTCGCTCTTTTTGTCGCTTGACTCGGCGGTTTTGCCTTTTGATTTGGCCTTTTTATCGGCGGCGTCTTTTTGTTTTTTAGACTTATCTCTGCCGGCGTTTACGTTTTTTTTCTTTTTGGTCTCGGTTTTGGTTTCTTTATTTGTTTTGTCCTTTTTCTTATCCGTTTGTTTTGTTTTGTCTTTATTTTTAGCTGACGAATTTGACTCGGATTTTTTCGCCTCTTTGCTTGATTTTTTTGGCTCAGTTTTGCTTGTCGCCTTGTTTGCGGCTTTTGTGGAGGTCAAATTTGACTCCGATTTCGCAGATTTTGCCACGGCTAAATTTGCCGTTTCGTTCGCGTCCGTTTTGGTCCCAGAGGAGTTGCTTTCGGTCGTTGGCTTCGCGGTCAAATTTGACTCAGGCGTAGTTAAATTTGAGTCCGTCAAATTTGCATCGTCGCTACCGCTTGCGAGCTCTCTCGTCAAATTTGCTTCGGTTTTGGTCGCATTGTCTTCCTTGTTGTCGCCCTTTGTCTCTTTTGTCAAATTTATATCGGTTTTTAAAGAGCCGATGTTAGTTAAATTTTCCTCTGCTCTTTTCGTCTTCGTAGTTAAATTTAAATCTCCGCTAGAAAAGGTAGAATTTGCATCCGTCATCGTCAAATTTACGTCTGCTTTTGGCTCGGTTATAGGATGCTCCCAGTCCATCGCCGCATCAAATTTCTGCTCTTTTTCAGGGATTTCATCCTTGTTGGCATACTCTTTTATCTTGTTTTCAAACTGTTTTATATATTTTTGAAATTTAGCGCTTTCATTTAAGGCAAATACGCTTTTAGCCACCTTTATCTCGTTTTCGGGGTTTATAGCGTTACCGTTTTTATAAACGCCGAAATGCAGGTGCGAGCCCGTGCTCATGCCGGTACTGCCTACGTAAGCGATGAGTTGCCCCTGCTTTACTTTTACGCCGCTTTGTATACCCTTAGCAAAGCCGCTAGTGTGCGCATATAGCGTCTCGTAACCGCTAGTGTGACCTAGTATTACTACCTTGCCGTAGCCGCTTTTAGTACCGACGAATTTTACCGTACCCTCGCCTGCGGCCTTTATCGGAGTGCCCTTAGGAGCGCCGTAGTCCACGCCTAGATGGGCCTTATAGCGCTTTAGTATCGGATGATAGCGCTTGGGCGTAAAAGGCGAGGTAATACGAGCGTTTGCGATCGGTCTAGTTAGCAAAAATTTATCGTTTTTCTTACCGCTTTTGTCGTAGTATTTATTTTCAAATTTATACGTAACGTATTTTTTATCGCCGATTTGTATCGACGCCCAGTGTATTTCCGGCATGCCAAACGTTCGTCCGAGCCTAGTTTTTTGCGTGTATTCCATCGCCAGCCTGTCGCCTTTTTTTAGCTTTTTAAACTCGCTTTCCGGCACTTCGCTCTTCATCGCCAGATAAAATCCGTGCGCCAAAGCCGCGCTGCCCGTAGCGTCTTGGATATCTTGCGACGGCGAAACCGTAATAGGCATACTAAGCACACGCCTATGCGTCTGATACGAAATCGAGGAAAGCTGAAAATTATACTTTCCGTCGTTGTCTTTATAAATTTGCGCTTGAAGTTCTTCATTTACGGGGATTAGCACCTGGCTTATCCCGCCTTTTTCGTCTCTTAAAATTTGATACGAGATACCCGCTTTTATCTCGCTTACAAACTCCTTATCGTCCGAATCCATATCATAATAAAGAGAAAGGGGGATGGAATTTTTCTCCAAAAAAGTTAAAAACGTATCTCCGCTAGGCCAGCTAAGCTCCTGGACGGTAGGTTGTGTAGGCGCGGCGGCGAATAAATTTACCGCCAGCAGTAAAGCTAATGAAAATTTCTTCATAAAATCCCTTGATTTAAAAGCCGTATTTTACTCGAAAATTACTTACGTTTTGCAAAACTAAGCCAGTTTCAGATATAATGAGCGCTAAAATTTCAAACTTTCAGGAGATAAATTTTGAAAAAATTTCTTTTATTTTTAGCGGCGGCTTGCCTTAGCTTTGCGGCCGAGTTTTCGATGAGAGAGTATAAAACCCCGCTAATAAGCGTAGACGAGGGCGTAGGCACGATCATAGACAACTCAGATATCGTCGTAGGCAGTAGCGGCGTCGTGATGCACAAATTTGACGGCGCTCAAAGCTCAATCATCGCTCGCGCGGTCGTCACGCAAAAAGGCGGCGGCTTTGCGAAGGTGCGATTTGAGGTATTTGACACATTAGCGCAAAAAGCCCTACCGATACCTGGCATAATGCCTAAAAGCGGCGACGAGATCATCCTAAACTATCTCTACAACCGCTCGCTCATCGTCGTACCGAACAAAGAAATTTACGCCGAAGTAACGAACGCGTTTAAAGACATCACCTTTATCCACCCCGATATCGTGGGCTCGTATCTAAGCTACGAGTATAAACCAAACCCTAGCCGCGACGACTTTCGTAAAATGTGCTCCCAAAGCGCCGCGGGGCTTATTTTCATCGCTATGAACAACGAAGCGCTTTTTGCCGACTGCCAGAGCTTTGAGCCGTTAAAACGCTTCCAAAGCGGCGCGGTCAAATACTACCAGCTACCTTTCTACACTCGCGTCAAGGATATCGATACGGTATTTTGGAAATGGGGCTCGGAACAAATCAGCGACTTTGACCGCCACTACAAAGCTCTTTTGAAAGAGAAATGATGCACGAAAAACACGCTAAATTTTTTGTAAATTTATTAGGCGCCGATAACGCCTACTTTGACGACGCGCACAGGATCGCCTACTGCTACGACGCGACTAGAAAGCGCCATTTGCCTGACGGCGTGCTTTTTCCTAGGGACGAACGCGATGTGAGCGAGATTTTAAAATACTGCAATGAAAATAAAATCATAATCGTGCCTAGGGGTGCTGGCAGCGGCTTTACGGGCGGGGCGCTAGCGCACGAGGGCGGCGTGGTGCTTGCTTTTGAAAAGCATATGAATAAAATCCTAGAGATCGACATGCAAAACATGGTTGCCGTCGTGCAACCGGGCTGTATAAATATAAATTTACAGCGCGAAGCCGAGAAGCTAGGCCTTTTCTATCCGCCAGATCCCGCCAGCCAGGAGTACTCGACGCTAGGCGGCAACGTGAGCGAAAACGCCGGTGGCATGCGCGCGGCAAAATACGGCATCACCAAAGACTACGTCATGGCGCTGCGGGCGGTGCTACCTAACGGCGAAGTGATCCGTGCTGGCAAACGCACGATAAAAGACGTCGCTGGATACAATATCGCAGGCATCCTCATCGCCAGCGAGGGCACGCTAGCGGTAATAACCGAGATCACGCTAAAGCTCATCGCAAAGCCTAAATTTAGAAAAACGGCGATGGGAATTTTCCCTAGCGTAAACGCTGCGATGAACGCGGTTTATAAGACTATGGCCGCAGGCGTGACGCCAGTGGCCATGGAGTTTTTGGACGCGCTTTGCATACGCGCGGTCGAGACTAAATTTAACAAAGGCCTACCGCAAGATGCGGGCGCGCTGCTCATCACCGACGTCGACGGCGACATTTTAGACGGCCTAGAGCAAGATCTTGCCACGATCGAGCGAGTGTTTAGAGAAAACGGCGCTAGCGAATTTAGACGCGCCAAAGACGAGAGCGAGCGAAACGACATCTGGTTTGCCCGCCGCAACTGCTCGCAGGCGATAAATATCTACGGAAATTTAAAGCTAAACGAGGATATCACGGTGCCGCGCTCAAAGCTGCCAGAGTTGCTTGAGCGTATCGGCGACGTGGCAGAAAGATACGGCGTGCAGGTGCCGTGTTTCGGCCACACTGGGGATGGCAACGTACACACCAACGTGATGGTCGTGGACAAAGCCGACCCGGCACAGGTAGAGAGCGGACACAAGGCGATTGAGGAAATTTTTAAGATCGCAGTGGAGCTTGGCGGTACGCTCAGCGGTGAGCACGGTATCGGCATCAGCAAGGCTGAGTTTATGCCCCTTGCCTTTACGCCTGCTGAAATGGAGCTTTTTAGAAGTATCAAAAAAGCCTTTGACCCAAATAACATCCTAAACCCGTTTAAGATGGGGTTGTAAAAAGCGTTGTCTCGTGAGCATTTTTCTTGCGCTAGGTGCTTTCTTTGAGAAATAAGTTTCGTTTTTGCTGCCGTGGCGACCTGATTAGTTGACCTCGGTCGCAAAAACTTCAACTTCTTCTAGCGACTTCAAGCAAATTCAAATTTATTCTTTTTTATATGTCACAAATACCATTGAATTTGGTATGTTTTTCCCTATTACATAATCTGGATTGTAAGTAGCTATATTGTGTACGACTGTACCAACTGTAGCACTCGCGGCACCAGCCAATGATGCTATAAAGGTAGCCGGCCAAATTGGGTTTGGTACTAAACTTGCCGCCAAGGCACCGCCTATCAACGCACTTCTATTTTCCATATAAACTCTACAACGCAAACTTTGTTTTTCTATTGCTCCTTCAATTTTGTTAACGGTATAACTCATATCTTTCACAGCAACCACCCAAAATGATTTCTTCGCTTTTACAAGCTCATCTAATTTTTCGACCGTAAGCTCATCTGATGTAAATCATAAAACATCAACATTAGACATTTTTACTCCTATATATAAGTTTGAATAAGATTTTACGACATTATTTCTAAATTTATTATAAATTTACGAATATATGTCGCAATTTGCTATTAAATTTATAAAAGCTAAACTTGCGCTATGAAATACAGCCAACAAGACAAAGCTAGAATTTTAAAGATAACCACTAGAACGCTACAAAGATGGAAGACCTCAAAACCCGAGCTTTACGCCATCATCGAGGCTGGATTTAAAATGCGTGAACTCGTGGCTGACGAAGAACAAAGCCTCTCTGAGATAAAAAAGATGATAAAAGAAGCCTTACCTCAAAGCTAAATTTAAACCCTTATCGCCTCGAATTTGACGAAATTATCACGCCAAATTTAGCCGAATTTAACTTCGCTGCCGTAAATCCAAATTTTAAAATCACCGACCGCTTTAACTTTGATGCCATTATTACCCAAAATGCAGTCAAATTTAACCCCATAATCATAAAGACCGCCGTATCGCAAAACGCAAAATAAATAAAATTTACATAATCCGAAATTTAAAAATTTTAAAGTAAAATACCTCAAATTTAAGGATCCAAAATGAACCCGCAAAAATTTGAAAAGATAAAACAAACGCTTAAAATTTGGCTAACGGCGATGCTAAAGATCAAGGACAAGCAGCTACTGCACTACGCATCAAGTCTAAGCTTTCACACGATGCTCTCCATCATCCCAGTGCTTCTCATCTCGCTCTCGCTCTTTACGCAGATGCCAAGTTTCAGCGTCTATTACGCCAAGATCAAGGAATTTATATTCGCCCAGCTGCTACCCTCAAACCAAGAGGCGTTCTCAAACTACATCGAGACCTTTTTACAAAATAGTTCGAGCCTTGGCATCCTCGGACTTGGCGCGATCATCTTTACTTCGATCATGTTTTTTGCCGATTACGAATACGTCATCAACCGAATCATGCACACGAGTAGCCGCAAATTTTGGAACTCGCTAAGCGCGTATTGGACGCTCATTACGCTAGCTCCTTTGGGGCTTGGGCTTAGTTTTTATCTCTCAAATTTATTTCAGGATATACTAAACTCCAGCGACTACACGAAGTGGATAAATTTCATAAGTATCTTTCCGTACCTCATCATCTGGGCGATATTTTGCGTGACCTATCTCATCTCGATAAACCGCCAAATCGCCCTAAAAAACGCGCTTTTTAGCTCATTCGTCGCCTCGCTCATCTGGTATCTGGGTAAAAATATATTCGTCTTTTACGCCGCAAATAACAAAACCTATCTTAGCATCTACGGCTCATTTTCGGTGGTGCTGCTATTTTTCGTGTGGATTTACGTATCGTGGATCATCTTTCTTTACGGCGTGAAGCTGTGCGCGTATCTGGAAAAGGCCGGCGACGACAAAGAAGCTTAAACAAGCGCGGCAAAGCAAAGTAAATTTAGCGGCACGATAACGGCGGCTAAAATTTTGCTTTTGACGCTTGCTAGGCTAAGCGCATTATAGAGCAAAAACAACCAAAACGGCACGCTCAAATTTACTCCCTTTGCTCGCCACGATAGGAATTCTAGCAAATATTCATCAAGCGCGCCGCCCGCGCCAAACGCGTGCAAAAGCGCGCTCATCGGATAAAACAAGCTAAAAAGCGGCGTGAGCGGCAAGACGGCTAGCTGCTGGGCGCTAACGAGCGGGAAAAAATAAACCACAGGCAAAATCATCGCCGAAAATACCCAAAAATTTAGCAAGATAGCGTGCGTCAAATTTGAAAACCTCTCGCCAAAGTGCCGCAAATATAGATAAATATAAAACACGCCCATGCAAGAAAAATAAAATCCGACGCTAAAAAGCAGACTAGGCATCAGCGCTACGGCGGCGCAAATCACCGTAAAAAGTAGCTCAAAGCTAACGACACGCACGTTTCTAGCGAGTAAAAACAGAGCTAGCAGGCTCATCAAAAACGCCCGCAAAAAGGACGGCACGAAGCCAATCAGCGCAAGATAACAAAACAAAACCGCAAAAATCGCGGCCGAGAGGTCAAATTTGGCGTTTCGATACGGAAAATATCGCGCCTGAAAATAGCTGTAAGCCGGGCGCATGATAAAATACAAAAAACCAAAAATCAGTCCCAAATGATAACCGGAAATCGCAATCAGATGCGCTACGCCGTAGAAATTTACGTCCGCTCTAAGCTCCTTACCGACGGGTGCGGCCAGAAACAGCGCGGTAAAAAGCTCTGTCATTTTTTCGTTTTCGTGCTGTGCGGCGATAAAATCATAAATTTTATCTCGCAACGGCTCGCTGCTAGTGGCGTAGCGAAGCTCCGAGATACCATAGCTTGGCATAAAAAACGAGCCGCTTAGGTACTCTTTAAATTTGACGTTTTTGTTTTCGGCGCCGATTAAAATTTGCTCGTTCGCTCCAGCGTCAAAATCCGCCTGAGTCGTCGTATAAAAGCTAAAATCCTGCGTTTTAAGCTTTAAAACGCGGTAAATTTTGCCTTTTTCGTTCGTTTTTTCGTAGTTTTGTAAAATTTTAGCTTGTAAGATAACGCCGTTTTGGGCTTTAAATTCGCGAAATTTATAGTAGCTAAAGCCCAAATTTAGCGCAAAAACGAGCGCGCACGCAAGGCAAAATATATAAACCTCTCGCGCGTTTTCAAAGATAGATTTTTGCTGCGGCTTTTGCAAATTTTGAGCTTAAAGGGCGCATTTTAGGCGTTTGGGTTAAACTCCGCCACGTGCGCGGCGCCAAAGCTCTTATCTACAAAGCGCGTAAATTCCTTCTGAAATATCACTTCGACCGTGCCCACAGGGCCGTTTCGGTTCTTGCCCACTATGATTTCGGCGTCCTCTTCGATCTTATTAGGAACAAATTTACGCACGTACTCCTTGCCCTCAGCATGCGCCTTTTTCTCGGCTTCCTTTTCCTCCTGCTCACGGTAAACCTCGTCGCGGTAGACAAAAAGTATCATGTCAGCATCCTGCTCGATGGCGCCTGATTCGCGCAGGTCGCTTAGCATCGGGCGTTTGTTGGCGCGAGACTCCAAGCTACGGTTTAGCTGGCTAAGCGCGATGATAGGCATGTTTAGTTCGCGTGCTAGTAGCTTCAGTCCGCGCGAGATTTCGGCGATCTGCAGGTGGCGGTCGGAGAAATTTGACGTCGCCATCATGAGGCCGATATAGTCGATGACGCAAAGCGTGATCTCGGGGTGCGAGGACTTGAGCTTGCGCATTTGCGTGCGGATCTGGTGGATGTTTACGTAGCCGCTGTCATAGACGAAAAGCTTACGACTAGACATATCCTCGCACGCGTCGCTTAGGCGCGACCACTCCTCGTCGTCCATTTTGGCCGTCATTATGTTTTGTAGCGGGATCGAGGTTTTGGCGCTTAGCATACGCAGCATGATTTGCTCGGCAGGCATCTCAAGCGAGAAAAACACCACGCCGCCGCCGCGCATTAGCACGTGGTTCATCAAATTTAAGCAGATCGTGGTTTTTCCCATACCAGGTCGCGCCGCGATGATGATGAGATCGCCGTGTTTAAAGCCCTTCGTCATCTCGTTTAGCTGGCGAAAGCCCGTGTCGATGCCCACGATATCCTTATCTTCGAGTAGCTTTTGCTTTTCTAGGTGCGTGATGACGTCTGCGATGATGACAGCAGCGTCTTTTACGACGCCTGCGCTCTGCCCGTCCACTAGCGAATAAAAACTCTGACTCAGCTCGTCCACCATATCGCGGCTAGGCTTATCCTCGCTCACTTTGCTTGGTATCTGGTGTGCGATTTTTACCAGGCTTCGCTTGATTGATTTTTCTTTGATTTCGTTGGCGTACTTTTTGACGTCTAGGATCGAGTTCGTGCCGATGATCTCGCTCATCACGTTCTCGTCAAATTTACTTCCAAGCTTGGTTTTTAAAAATCCCGTTTCGACGGGTAAATTTTCGTTTAGGCACTTTACCATCGCGTCGTAAACGTCGCCGTGAGCACGCAGGTAAAAATCAAACGGGCTTAGGATATCGAAAATCTCGCCTAGATTATCCGCGCTATAGATGATGGACGCGAGGATCGCGCGCTCCATATCTAGATCATAGAGATTGTGCATATCGATGTTTTCTTTTGCCATTTTCGTGTCCTTTTGTTTTGTTAAATTTGCCTGCGTTTGGGCGGATTTTATAAAATTTGACGCTTATTTGTAAATTTGCTTTAGCTTATGGCCTTCAAATTTGAGTTAGCGCCGTAAAGGGTGCGGTTTTGCACCCCTCCACCTCAAAGCCGAGCTAAATTTGACCGATCAAATTTGAGCGCCTAAATTTAACAGACAACTCCACTCGCCGCCAAACGTCAAATTTGACGACCGAAATTTACGCCCGCGACTTTATCTCGTCGTCGATCTCGAGTAAAAATCTATCGACCAGCTCGCTCTCGGGCAGCCTCGCGACAACCTCGCCTTTGCGCATTATCATGCCGTTTCCTTTGCCAAATGCTATCGCCACGTCAGCACCCTTTGCCTCGCCGATCGCGTTTACAACGCAGCCCATCACCGAGACGTTTAGCGGCTCTTTGATGTGCTTGGTCTTTTCCTCGACGAGTTTTACCGCAGCCATCAGGTCAGCTTGCAAACGCCCACAGGTTGGGCACGAGATGATATTTAGCCCCTCTTTTTGGCGGCCGCTGTCTTTTAGGATCGCTTTTGCGACTTTGATCTCCTCCTCGAGCTCGCCCGTGATGCTAACTCGCATCGTATCGCCGATGCCTTCTAGTAGCAGTCCGCCTAGCGCGATTGCCGATTTTATCGTCGCGTGAAAGCTAGTGCCAGCCTCCGTCACGCCTAGGTGAAACGGATACGCCACGAGCGGCCGTAGTGCGCGGTAAGCGGCCATAGTGCGCTCGACGTCGCTTGATTTTAGCGAGATTTTGATATCGGTAAAGTCAAAATCCTCGAGCAAATTTATGTTATAAAGCGCGCTTTGCACCATCGCCTCAACCGTGCGGCCGTATTTGTCCTCAAACTGCTTTTCGAGCGAGCCCGAGTTTACGCCGATACGGATAGGCAGATTTCGCTGCTTGCACGCGTCCACGACGGCTTTGATGTTCTTTTTCGAGCCGATGTTGCCCGGATTTATACGGATAGCGTCGACGAACTCGCTAACTATCACGGCGTAGTTGTGGTTAAAGTGGATGTCGGCGACGACGGGCAGCGGGCTAGCTTTTACGACCTCGCGTAGCGCGGCGGTGTCCTCTTTGTCAAACACGGCGCAACGCACGATATCGCAGCCCGCAAAATAGAGCATTTGTATCTGCTCTAGCGTGCCTTTTACGTCTTTTGTTTTGCTAAACGTCATCGACTGCACCGATATGGGCGCGTCTCCGCCTATTTTTACGTCCCTGATTTTTATCTGTTTCGTGGGGTATCTTTGCAAATTTGGCCTTTAAATTTTATTGTGCGATTATATAAAATCTTGGCTTTTAAATAAATTTACCGCCCTAAAATCTACTTACCTAAAACCTCGCGCCTATACTCCCGCGTATCTATAAATTTAGATCTCAGACTCTTTTGATTTTCTATGTGCGCGTCTATGTTTTTGCTAGTTATCTCTACGCCTAGCCCCGCGTGCTCGCCCTGCTTTGTTAAGAAATCCAGCATCATATCGCCGAGCCTTGCGTTATAGTGGCTAGCCTCCCAGTAGTACGGCGAGACTTGATCGGCATTTTTAGGTAGCTCCTGTGCCGTTATCTCGTTATAAACGCCAAAATCCACTATCCTAAACGGCTTTTTTCCTAGACGCTTGGCAACCTCTTCATTTACGGCCGTTATCTGCTTTTTCCACTCGTACCACGCCGCGTCAAGCCCGACTCTGTAGTCCATCGTTTCAAGCAGCCTAGCATGCAGCGGACTTATCGCGATATCTAGGGTTACGTTATTTTCGTGAGAGTCCGTTAAAATCTCGATAAAATTTTCATAAGACAGCCTTGATACCTCGTCTCTTTTGCGCTCAGCCATATATCCGCTTTCTATCTTTTTTATCGAGGCGGGCCTGATTTTTTGGATCTTTACAACCTTCATAAAGCGCGACTGCAAATCCTCTCTGGGTTTATTTTTTAAAGATATCGGTATCGTAAATCCTGTATGGATCAACCGGGTAGTTAAAAACTGCTACGAACGCGAAAATCAAAGCCGCCGCGGTCAAAAAGCTAAACGTCCATTTTTTAAATTTCATACGACTTTCCTAAAAGTTAAAATATAAAAATTGAGACATTTTGTGCAAATTTAAAACGCCCAGCGTAAAACAAAGCACGGCAAGGGTCAAATTTAGCCCGCCAAACTTAAAGCCTTGCAGTTTTTGCGCGGAGTTTTTAAACAGTAGAGTGACCGCAAAACCCGCGATCAAGTAGTAAAGCAAGGTGTTTATGCTGTCTATTTGTATATTTGGATTCCACTCGCCAAATTTAACGCCATACTCCCTCAAAAAAACCGACCTTTCTCTCTAGCCGCGAATTTAGAGCTAGCCCGCCGCCCAGCCCAAACATCCCTTTTAGCACCTTTAGCGCGTCATCCCACTCCTTTACTCTAAAAAACACCCAGGCGATATTTACGAAGTTAAAGGTTATAAACCAAGCTACGAATTTATTTAGCTTAAAACCGAGCTCGCTCCAAATCCTTTGGACGACCAAGGCCGCACCGTGTAGACACCCCCAAAACACAAATGTCCAGCTCGCCCCGTGCCAGATGCCGCCTATCACAAAGGTCGCGGCCAAATTTACGTACGTACGCACCATGCCCCTGCGGTTGCCTCCCAGCGGGATATAGACGTAATCTCTCAAAAAGCGGCTTAGCGTGATATGCGATCTGCGCCAAAAATCCTGAATATTTAAAGCCTTATAAGGCGAGTTGAAATTTATCGGCAGTTTGATGTTAAAAAGTAGCGCCGCGCCGATCGCCATATCGCAGTACCCGCTAAAATCAAAATAAAGCTGAAACGTGTAGCTAAGGCTAGTAGCCCAAGCTTCGATCAAATTTAAGCTCGCGGCCATGTCAAATCCCTCGGTCGCCCAAATGGCGAAAGTATCGGCGATAACGACCTTTTTAAAAAGCCCGATAGAAAATATAAAAAGTCCAAGAGCGATATTTTTGTAGTTGATTATTTTATTTTTAGCTTTTGCAAACTGCGGCATCATCTCCTCGTGATGCACGATGGGGCCTGCGATTAGCTGCGGAAAAAACGTAACAAACAAGCAGTAGTTTAAAAAATCGTACCGCCTTGCGCCCTTAAGCGCCGCGCAATCCACAAGATACGCGATCTGCTGAAACGTAAAAAACGAAATCGCAAGCGGCAGGAGCAAATTTAGATGCGATATCTGCGTACCGAAGGCGAAATTTACATTGGCGATCAAAAAGTCTGAATATTTAAAATACCCAAGCAAGGCCAAATTTGCCGCGATACCAAGAGCTAGGAGAATTTTTTGGAAATTTTGGGATTATTTTTACAAAGCTCTAGCCCAAAAGAGTAGTTAAATATCATCGAGCCTACTATTAGCGGCAGATAAGCGATGTTCCACCAGCTGTAAAAAAATAGCGACGATGCGACTAAAAAGCCCTTCGCCGCTTCACTAAGGCGCTTTTTATTTAAGAAAAAATATACGAAAAAAGTTACGGGCAAAAATAAAAATATAAATTCGTAAGAGTTAAAAAGCATTTACCTGTCCATTGATGTTTTAGCGAGATTATGATAAAAATTATTTAATATTTAAACAAAATAAAAATTAATTAATTGCTACCGAGCAAAAACTAAACGCACGAGCGGTCAAATTTGAAGCAAGGACGTAAAAATAGTCTGCCAAAGTTGCAACTTAAATTTGAGCGAAATGACGCAAGCGGTGGTATTGCGAAGTTAGACTAAGCGCGGATGAAATTTGTGGGCAGAGCGTATGCTTGATTTTAAACGCAACGACGTATAGCAAAGAAAAATAGCGCGGGAATTAAGGCGAAGTATTTTTCGATTTACTTTGAGCCATACCATCATAACAAGACTTTGCTACAAAAAGGCGAGGCGACGATGCAAAAACATTTATAGATAACGAAATTTTAAAATTTGTATGAAAAGTGATAAGCGGCGGTATCTTGCGATGATTTTTGGGGTCTGCTTCGCAAGCTCGCAGCTGCAAGCAGAAGTGAGATAAAATTTCGGCATAGATAGAACATGTGGTTCATCGAGCCGAAATTTTATCAGCTCCACAAAACTAGCGAAGCGGCGGCATAGCCGAAGTTTCTATAAAAAGCGCGCAAGAGACAACGCGTCATGTGTTCAAATCAGGATAATCCCACGCGTTATACTCATCCGTCAGATTATCGTTCTCTGCCCCCTTGCAGCACAGCCACTCTAGCCCGCCGCGTCTCTCCATCACGACCTCTTCATCAAGGCCTGCGCTTTTAGTACCGTTCACGCGGGCATTGACGCATGCCCAGTGGTAGCGGTAGATGAGATCAAGCGCTTGCAAGATTTCATCAGTGCCCCGCATTTTTACGCGCCCCGAAAAATCGCCGCTGACAAAAGTATCCATCACAAATTTGCAGTCGCAGATGTCGTTTGGGAAGCCGAGCTCCTCTACGAGACCCATGGCCCACATCAGCGCCCACAGCGACTCGTATTTCCAGCCCATATTTACGGCCTCGTCGTAGCTCGCTTCGCCCTCTATGACGCGGCGCTCCATGCGCGTGAGTTTGTCTATGCACCCAAAGCGGTTGCTTAAAAAGTCCTTCGTGCCCTGCTTGTCTTCGTCGGTTAACTCGCCGTTATCTCTGATAGTGCAAGCGCACATTATCGCGGCAAACGAGCAAATAGCACGGGCGACAACCTCGTCCTTTTCGCGCGGCGCGACCTCGCCCGTCTCGTATCGTAGCGGCAAATGGTCTATAAAAGGCACGCCTTGCGATTTTAAAATTTCGATGCTTATATCCTTGCGCTCCTGCGCGGTCTTGCCGATTTTTGCGGCGTTTGCGCTATTTTTGCCGCCTTTTTTGAAAAAATCGAAAAATGCCATATTTTCTCCTTTAAATTTAGGGTTGCATTTTACCAAATCTCCGCTTACGGCAGTATTTTACGCGGATACGGTTTGCTAAATTTAACGAGCAAGCAAACGGATAAAATTGATTTGGTATATATTGAAAAAGCAAAGTAAATTTCTAACGAGATAGTAAAAAGTAGAGATGAGAAAAACGGCCGCGAGCGGCGAGTCGCCTAAAAGCCTACCGCTCGCTAAAATCTGCAAATTTTACTTAGCCGAGCAGCTTTTGCAGCACTCCAAAATCCTGCGCGCCGCATTTGAGGCTACGATTAGCCCCGCAGCAGACATTATTATATCTTTTAGCACCAGTCGTCCAGCGCCTGATAGGTACGGAAATCCGTGATTAGGGCTTTCAGTGATGCCAAGTGCTGGATTACCTAGATTTGGCACCCAAGTCTCAGGCGTCGTTATCAAAAAGCTAAGCGTTACGATAGACATGCCAAACGTCAGCAGCCCGCCGATAAGCCCTAGTTTAGGGAACCAAATGCCAAGCAGCACGAGCGTGCCGATAGTGCAGATGATCGCGCCGATCAGGTACGAAACCGCGTAAGTACCGTTTTGTTTGTGCCACTCGATGTTTTTAGGCACGACCAAGCCTTCCGGGTTTTTATGTAGGTTATACTCGGCGACCATTTTGCCCTTGCCGTTATCTACGATATCTTTTTTGCTATACATATAGCTAAAAAACGGGCTGTTGGTTACAAACGGCACGATGCCGTCAGCCTCGTATTGCACGACTTTGAGTCCGCCTATCCACGCCATCACGATGAAAATCGCGACGCTAACGTAGTTTACGAAATATTTTTGCGAGCCTGCTAGGGCTTGTAAAAATTTTTGCATTAAGTTCCTTTAGGGTGATTTTTATAATTTTAATTAGACTGTATATTTAAAGCTATATAAAATTATAACGGGATTATATATAAATCATATAAAATTCGGCTTAAAAAGATAAGCATTATCATAAATGGAAACTTTAATTACATTTTAGTTTTGATTTAAGTAAGATTTTAAATTCATAATATCTTTATCCGCAAATAGCTGCCAAAACACACTAAAGACTATTTAGTAGATTTGGCTAGTATATATGGGTGGATTAATAGTAAAACTTGCGTTAAATTTAAGACTTGATCTCTAGCCGCCAAAACCAAAACTAGCTCGTTTTAGCTGAAATTTTGACACCAAGCCGAATGTGAAATTTGATTTTACGAACCTTGCAAAACATTTAAGACGCTTTTGCGGTGCCCAAACTAAACATCGAAAATCAAACAAAAAGAAATCAAATTTACGAAAAATTTATCGGATCCATATCGACGTCAAAGCCATGCGCGGCGCAGATGCGAGCAGCTTTTATAAGCGGAGCGTGAGAGATGCAGCGCAGTAAAATCTCAAAACGGTATTTACCGCCAAGGATCTCGATCGCGCACTTGCCGTGTCCGACGATCTCGAGCAAAGACTCAGCGGCGCGCAAATTTTCGAGCTCGGCAACGCAAATTTCAAGTCTTTGCTTTGCCACCTGCTCGCTTTTGTCGCTAACGATAACTCGCAAAAGCCTAGAAAACGGCGGATATATCGGCTCTCTAGCAAGAATCTCCTCGTCCAAAAACGCATCGTAGTCCGCTATAAAATCTTCAAAAAACTCTCGCTGCCTGCTCTGCACGACCACGCGCCCCTCGCCCGAGCGACCAGCCCTGCCCGCTACCTGCATTGCCAGCGCCAGTGTCCGCTCGCGAGCGCGAAAATCAGGGAAATTTAGTAGCTCATCTACACCCATGATGACGGCAAGATCCACGTTGTGGTAGTCGTGCCCCTTGCTTAACATCTGCGTACCGACTAGCGCGTCTATCTCGCCCGCGTTAAAGGCTTTTAGCGTCTTTTCGAGCTTATTTTGAGTCGTGATCTCGTCGCGGTCGAATTTCTCGATCCTAGCCGCGGGAAACGCCGATCGCAAGGCTTCCGTTAGCTCGTCGGTGCCGATTTTTTTCGCCTCGATCATCTCGCTGCCGCACTTATCGCACGAGCATGTCGCAGACATTGTAAAACCGCAGTACTGGCACTTTAGCAGATTTCGCTTTTTGTAAAAGCTCATCCCGACGCTACAAAACGGGCACTTTATCGTGCTGCCGCACTCACGGCACGACAGATAGCGGAAGTTCGCGCGCGTCGGCAAAAAGACCACCGCCTGCTTACCACCCACAAAACTCGCCGCAAGTTCGCCTAAGATCACATCGCTTAGCCCCGTCTCGCTCTCGTCGTAGGTAAATTTTTTCTCGCTTTTAAAAAACGTTCCTCTCAGCCTAAAATGCGGCTGCTTTTTAAAGCTCACGACGCTTGGCGTGGCCGAGCCTAGCACGACTTTGACGTCAAATTTGCTTGCTAAAAATAGCGCGAGGTCGCGGGCGTTATAATGCGGATTTTGAGCAGATTTGTAGCTGTCGTCGTGCTCCTCGTCGACGATGATGAGCCCAAGTTCGGTAAAGGGCAAAAACAGCGCCGAGCGCGCGCCTGCGATCAAATTTATCTCGCGACTCTGAAATTTTTGCAGGATCTCGCAGCGCTTTTTCGGCGTTATTTTTGAGTGCCATACGCCAAATTTCTCGCCAAAATAGCTTTTTAGTCGCTTTGTCATCTGAGGCGTAAGCGAGATTTCCGGCATCAAAAGCAAAACCTGTTTGTCTGCTAGCAGATACTCGCGGATAAGCGAAAAATAAATCTCGCTTTTACCGCTTCCCGTATCGCCGAAAATCAAACTCGTTTTATGGCTCTTTGCAAAATTTAGCGCATCTTGTTGATTTGCATTTAGATTTGGAGTTTTAAAATCGCTTTGCTCGTGCTTTATGATACCTACGTTTTCATCCGACGGAGTAAAAATATCTACTGCTAAAGAGTAGTTTACAACGTAATAGCGAGAAATAAAATTTAAAAGAGCAATTTGAATTTTAGTTAATTTTTGCGTGCAAACTTCAGAAATCTCAGCCGTTTTAAAGCTCGGCTCGCCGACTTGCCTCAAAACATATCCTAAAGCCTTTTTGCCTCTAATTTCCACTATAACGGCGCGAAAAGGATATAAAATTTCGGTCGAATGGTACGTTAGCGGCTCCAACCTTAGTCCGCTTAGTAAAATTTCATAGTATTTTATTTCATTAGTATCGAACACTACTTATCTTTCGTCTCACAGCAAAACAAACTATGCTTATTAATTATAATTATCCGCAAAGTACTATCAAAAAATCCACTACAGATATTATGCGCTAAAAAAATCCAATTTACACTCATTATATTTGCAGAAAAAGCATTGACTAGAATATTTTTAATACTTAAAATTTGTATTTTTGTTTTATACATACTCGCATATTCTTTAACAATAAAATCTTTGAATATTTCGTTAAATAAATTTGCAGAAAAAAAGTCGGCTATAATTGGGTGGTTACAGCCGACACTATTTTGGTATTTGATGTTAATTAAATTTTGGGTAAATTGTGTAATTTTAAACAAAGAACGACAAACAAGCAACTTTAAAACTAAGCTAATTTTAGTTACTTTACAATAAAACATTACTCCGTTAAGGCCGTACAAAGGCTATCGGTTTTAGGACAAGTAAAAGCACCGTTGGCTATGTTATACGTAAATTCGGTAGACTTGCCTCCGAGAGTAAATTTATACTTATCTCCAGACTTTGACCACCCGCTCTTTGTATCGACTTTTATGCCGCTTTGAAGAACGTTTTCAAAGAGAAGCCCTGTCGTGCTACCTGTCTTTTCAAGTGCAGGGTAAGTAAAACTACCTGTTAGCATATTTGTATTGTACGCATTCATAACTGCACTTTTTATAGAAGCTATATCCGATCTAGCTCTTGCCAAGACAGCATCATCTCTAGTAACAAATAATTTTGGTACCGCGATACCGGCCAATATACCTACAATAACTATCACGAAAATAAGTTCCATCATTGTAAAACCACGTCTCACGCCACCACTCCTTTTACAATACGCGAAAACAACATAATGCTCATCTGCGGTGACGCTTGGGTTTATTCTCGTCACAGCATACTCATGCGTATTGCTTATAAAAACAAATTCTATTCTAAAATCGCAATCAAATGGATAACAAATGCCGCTTAATGCAACATTAGCACTATTATATATGCATCTAGCACGTTTGTCATAATCTTTTTATATTGTTTGATATATCTATACTTACATATCAACAATTAACTATTCTGTATTGCCTACAAATAAAACAATAACCGTATAAATACAAAAACCCAAGTCTATACCTGAGGCAAAACTTGGGTTTCACTGAGCATTTCTAAACAAAAACTCTAAGCAAATTAGAATTTAACGTTTATACCGCTGATTGCGACTTCGCCTGCACCGCTATCTATAACAGCACCTGTTTGTTTGTGCGAAAATGAGAATTTGCTCTTAAGTAAAGCATCGACGCTTTTGCTAGCTATCACTTTTTGGCATACTGGAGCAGAATTATCAGCACCTTGTTGTATTCTTAAATGAGCTGGTTTGCCTGTAGTAGCATCAACATTTGGCACCAAAGTAACTCTTATGCATCTTTTACCGGCAGCTACGATATCATCAGCAGTGCCGACTCCGCCTGCAGCAAGCTGAACATTTGTCATACCACTTAATTTTGGACTAAATTCCCCTTGTGAAGTATAGAAAGCACCTAAATCACTAATCAATGTTGTAAGATTTGTCGCAGCTTTTGCTATCTCTGCATCATCGCGAGTTGCGGTTAGTCTTGGGATAGCGACAGCAGCTAGAATACCTAAAATAACGATCACGAAGATCAACTCAATCATTGTAAAACCTTTTCTCATACGAGACTCCTTGTGTTTATTCTGCATACACTTATGCAGTCGGCGGGATTATATAGTTAATTAGCTTAAAAACACATTAAAAAGAAAGATTTTTGTATAAACGCGTGTAAAAAAGTAATATATAATAAATTTTAACTTATTTCTTTACTTACTTTTTGAGCCAAAGAGCGCAGATCGCGCTCCTGCTGATAGTTTTCATAGCATTTTTGGACAAAGGCGCTTAGTAGCTCTTTGACGTCGAGATATTTTTTGCCTCCGGTAAAGGTCTCCCACTCTTTTTCAAAATTTTGGGCAAAGTCGTCCTCGAGACTGATGTTGTAGAATGTGGAAGCTATTTTTACCGTTATTTTTTTCATCGTTTGCTTATTTTCCCAGTACCGCTTCGATCTTGCGGATAACGTCGTCGCTCTCGGTATTTTTGGTTCTCAGATCTTCTTCTAGGCGTGCGATTTGGTTTGTTTTTGCTTCGTTTTGGGCTTTGACGCTGATTAGTTCGTTGCGTAGAGACTCGTTTTCTTCGCAGATTTCGTTATATCTAGCTAGCAGGTCGTTTACCTTGTCGGTTAGGGTGTTTAGTACTTTATCGTTATCAAACATCTTTTTCCTTAGTTTTGGTATAATTTTACGTAATTGTAACAAAAAAAGCTGGTTTTTAAGGTAAAAAATGAAAAATTTTGAAATTTCGTCCAAATTTAGCCCAAGCGAGGATCAGGCCCGCGCAGCCCAAAATATCGTAGCATCCGTAAAATCAGGAAACAAATATCAAACGCTTCTAGGCGTCACGGGCTCGGGCAAGACATTTACGATGGCAAACGTCATACGTGAGCTAAATATGCCCACTCTAATCATGACGCACAACAAATCCCTCGCCGCACAACTTTATAGCGAATTTAAAGGCTTTTTCCCTAAAAATCACGTGGAGTATTTCATCAGCTACTACGACTACTATCAGCCCGAAGCCTACATCCCGCGTCAAGACCTTTTCATCGAAAAGGACAGCTCCGTAAACGAAGAACTCGAGCGTCTGCGCCTCTCTGCGACGGCGAGTTTGCTCAGCTTTGACGACGTCGTGTGCGTGGCGTCGGTGTCGGCCAACTACGGCCTGGGTAATCCTAGCGAATACAAAGGCATGGTCGCATACCTAAACGTCGGCGATAAAATCAACCAGCGCGCGCTACTGCAAAAGCTAGTGGATATGGGATACAAGCGAAACGACGTTTATTTTGACCGCGGCGACTTTCGCGTAAACGGCGACGTGGTGGACGTATATCCCGCGTATTTTAACGACGAGGCGTTTAGGATCGAGTTTTTCGGCGACGAGATCGAGACGATGTATAGCCTGGACGTGCTGGAAAACAAAAAAAGACACGACCTGAAAAAATTCATCCTCTACCCGACCAGCCAGTTTATCGTGGGCGAAAACCGCCTAAAAATCGCCATAAAGCAGATCGAGGAGGAGCTGGCGGAGCGGCTAAAAGAATTTAACGAGCAAGGCAAGCTCGTCGAAGCCCAGCGCCTAAAACAGCGAGTGGAATTTGACCTAGAGATGATGAGTAGCACGGGCATGTGCAAAGGCATCGAAAACTACGCGCGACACCTAACGGGACAAAAGCCCGGAGAGACGCCATACTCGATGTTTGATTATTTTGAGCTTGGCGGCAAGGACTACCTAGTCATCGTGGACGAGAGCCACGTGAGCCTGCCGCAGTTTCGCGGTATGTACGCAGGCGACCGCAGCCGTAAAGAGGTGCTGGTGGAGTACGGCTTTCGCCTGCCCTCAGCACTGGATAACCGTCCGCTCAAATTTGACGAGTTTATAAACAAACGCGCCAAATTTCTTTTCGTCTCGGCGACCCCGAACGAATACGAGATAAATTTGAGCCAAGGTCACGTTTACGAGCAAATTTTACGTCCGACGGGACTGCTTGATCCCTTAATCGAGATAAAAGATAGCGAAAATCAGGTGGAAATTTTATTTGACGAGGCGAAAAAAACGATCGAGAGAAACGAACGCGTGCTAGTCACCGTGCTCACCAAAAAGATGGCCGAGGAGCTTAGCCGCTACTACACCGAACTTGGTATCAAGGTCAAGTACATGCACTCCGATATCGACGCCGTCGAGCGAAACGAGATCATCCGTGGACTGCGTAGCGGCGAGTTTGATATGCTCATCGGTATAAATTTGCTCAGAGAGGGACTTGACCTGCCAGAGGTTAGCCTCATAGCCATCATGGACGCCGATAAGGAGGGCTTTTTACGCTCTACGACGAGCCTAATCCAAACGATGGGGCGTGCGGCTAGAAACGTAAACGGACGGGTGCTGATGTTTGCCAAAAAGATCACCAAATCAATGCAAGAAGCGATGGATACGACGCTGGCACGCCGCAAGATGCAAGAGGAGTACAACCGCGCTCACGGCATCACGCCGCGCTCGGCCAGCCGAAATATCGAGGAGAGTCTGCACGTCGAGGACGGCACGGAGATCTTAAGAAAAGGCGCAAATCTGGAAAAAATGCCTGCCGCTGAGCGAGCGAGCATAATCAAAGAGCTAAGAAAGCAGATGCTGGAGGCGGCGGCGCAGCTGGAATTTGAGAAGGCGGCGGCATTGCGCGATGAGATCGCCAAGATACGTAAATTGTGAGCGGCTCGTTTCTTGCGCGCCTTTAAATGAGCTAGAAATTTTCTCCCTCGATGAACTATATGTTCTATCTTCGGTCGAAAATTTCGTCGCAACATTTAAATTCATCACAAGACACTTCGCCTTATCTTTTTTCGCTTAAATTTGAAATTAAATTTGTAAATTTCGGTTTCAAATTTGACCCACCGAGACCCGCATCTTGAAAATCCAAATTTTATTTGGTTAAATTTTAGCACTAAATTTTACTTCCAAATTTTAAAAATGACACAAAATTTATTTAGCCAATTTTTACTAAAATATGACGTATTTGTAAAAAGCAAAATTTTAATCACAAAAGGAGTCCATAAATGACAAAAGAAGAGATAAAAATTGCCAAACATAATTTTGCCTCCATCTATGATATAAAAGGTGGCTTAATAAAAACGCTAGCAGAGTGTACGCTTGACGGCAAGTACTATGGATCTGCGGTTAGAATCACAACAAGAAATTTATATCAAAATCTAAACAAAAAAACAAATTTTGTAGACGACATAGAAACGGGAGTTGTTTTTAGGATACCTTGCCCAAACGACAAAGATGCAGGTATCCTGGCGGCACATATCAGAAACATGTTTTCGAATGGTAAAATTTTGCGCCTAAGTTGTGATTTTATAGATAATGAAATAGTTAATAGCAAAGAAAGCTACGATGAAATTTTAGCTCAGTAAACTCACCCGCCCTCCTCGATATTCTCCTGTATAAATACCCGCATGCTCGGAAACTCAAGCGCACAAAGATGGCCAAATTTATGCTTATAGACGCAGCCCGTGTCGATATTTGCGCTAAAATTCGTGATGTCAGGCTCAGCGATCGGCGTATGACCGTAGACGTTAAAGATGCCATCGTTTTGGCTAAAATCGCCTCTACTGCAAAGCACGTGCCGCCTAAACTCCGCCGCGCTCTCGCCGTCCGAGCTGCGCAGCGGCCACATCCGCCCGGCCGCCGAATGCGATACGACTAGCCGCCTGCCCTGCGCGTTTTTAAACTCATGAAATTCCAAATAAAGCGGCAAATTTGACAAAAACTCTATGTGCGCGAGCTTTTGGGCGCGGCTAGCTTTGGCGTAGGAGGCGAAGGTCTGCGCACCGCCGTTTAGAAAAAACCAGCGCGGATCGTTAGGCATTTCGCCGCGTAAAAATGCGTCTTTGTGTTGCAAAAGGCGGTACTCGTGATTGCCCATCACAGCCGCGTAGCCTCGCTGCATCGCTAACTGCACGACCTTAAAACTCCCCTCGCCGCGGTCTATCAGATCGCCCACGAAGCAAATTTTAGAATCAGCACCGCGCGGCAAGCGATCTATAAGTGCGCAGAGGGTTTTATAACAGCCGTGAACGTCGCCGATAAGATAAATTTGGTCGCCATAATCATCTAACATTTTTATTTGCCTATCTTAAATTTGGCTCAAATTTTAGCCATTTTTTATAAATTTTACAGTCGATTTCACGCTCTTATACGCTTAAAACCAAACAATATCTACTAAAATCACATTTTTTATATACTTTTTATTCTTTATCTCTTATAATATCATATAACTACAAAATTAATTTTTATAACTAAAGGAGGTTTAATAAATAACGCCGACGAATTCAAATTTAGTCGTAGGCTTGGCCGAGAGTGCATTTAGCGAAACACCAAAGACGAGATAACTAAATTTCATTTCAAGGGAGAAAAAATGAAAAGACGAAATTTCTTAAAGCTTAGCGCACTAGCCGGCGTCAGCCTGCAAGCCAACAGAATAGAGGGCGTCACTCAGACGCTTTTTGACTAGAAGAAAGTTTTTTGCGCAAATATAGATTCGGTCCGTTTTACGCAAACGTAGTCAGCGGACAGATAACTAGCGTAGATCCTTTTGAGGCGGATAAATTCCCAAGCACTTTAAATAACGCCGTCGCAGACTGCGTCCAAAACGAAAGCAGAGTACTGTATCCTTGCGTTAGAAAGAGTTATTTGGAGAAAAAAGGACCAAATAAACCCGAGCTTGGAGGCGAGGAGGAATTCGTAAGAGTTAGCTGGGATACGGCGCTTGATCTAGCCGCAAAAGTTCTAAAAGAAAATTTTGAAAAATACGACTCCGAGAGTATCTACGGAGAGTGCTACTGGTGGGGCGGCAGCGGTAAAGTCAGCTGGGGTAGAGCTACGGCTAGAAGGATGCTAACGATACTAGGCGGCTTCGTCTCAGAAGACGGCAACTACTCCTATGGCGCCGGTCACGTTATCATGCCTTACGTTATCGGAACTATCGAGCCAAACGAAGTTCCTACGAAATGGGAAGCGGTACTAAAGTCTGCTAAAACGATAGTATTTTGGGGAAGCAACCCCGTAGTAACCAATGAAATAGGCGTAGGCGCTCCTACTCACGAGGGCTACGAAGTGTATGCCAAGCTAAAAGATATGAATGCAAAAGGCAAAAAGAAAATTTACGCCGTAGATACATATAAAAACAACACGATCAGGTATCTAAACTCGGACTTTATAGGCGTGGTGCCGGGAACCGATACGGCCATGATGATAGGCATGTACCACTATCTATACGAAAATAAACTATACGACGAAGCTTTTATAGGCAAATACACCGTTGGATTTAATAAATTTAAAGATTATTTTCTAGGCACTCACGACAATGTAGTTAAAAATTTAGACTGGGCTAGCAAAATTTGCGGCGTAAGCGTCAAAAAGCTAGAGGAGCTATGCATGTCGCTAGCCAAAAACGAGTCTTTGATAATAAGCGGTTTTGCCATCCAAAGACAAGATCACGGAGAGCAGTCGTATTGGGCGCTCACAACTCTAGCCTCGATGCTAGGACACATAGGCAAAGAGGGCTGCGGCTTTATGACTTGCGATCAGGAACACAAAACCAGCACGGAAAGCTTTATAGCACCGGCTCTAAAAGGCCTGAGCTTGGTTCCTAGCGAAAAATATACTAAAGAAGATAGCCCTTGGGTAAAAAACAAAGGCTACGTCATGCCAAATAGTAGAATAATAGATGCGCTCCTAAATCCGGGCCAAGAGATGCAAAGAAACGGCGAAATTTACAAACTCCCGCACATGAGAGTTTCCGTAAGCGCCAGCGGATCGATATTTACGAGACATCAGGATATAAACCGCGCGGTACAAGCGTGGAAAAAGCTCGATACCGTGATAACCATAGAGCCTTATTGGACTAGCGGAGCTAAGCTTAGCGACATAGTCCTGCCCGCAGCTATCGAGCCTGAGAGAAACGACATAGAGCAGTCAAACGCTACGGGCGAGTATATCTTTGCCATAAAACAAGCCGTCCAGCCTATGGGCGAAAGCAGGAGCGATTTTGAAATTTGCAAAGGAATTTGCAAGAGATGGGGCATGGAAGAGGTATTTACCGAAGGCAAGACCGAGATGGAGTGGATAAAAGAAATTTTCGCCGACGCCATGGATCAAGCCAAAGCGCTCGGATACGATAATCTACCTACGTTTGACGAGTTTTGGGAAAAAGGATACGTAAAATTCGACAAAAAAGACGAAGAGAAAAAATACTACACTAGATTTGCGAATTTTAGAAAAAATCCAAATAAATTTAGACTTGGAACGCCGTCGGGAAAGATCGAGATTTATTCGCCCGTCATCGCAAAAATGAAATACGACGACTCCTTTGGGCATCCGGCATGGTTTGAGCCTACCGAGTGGCTCGGCGATAAAGAAAAAACAAAGAAATATCCACTTGCGCTCAATACTCCGCACTCCCGCCTCAGACTACACTCTCAATTAGATAACTCCATAGTTAGAAAATACGCCGAAGTAAACGGCAGAGAGCCGATATTTATCAGCCAAAGCACAGCCAAAAAACGCGGCATCGCAACGGGAGACGTGGTTAGGGTGTTTAACGACAGAGGCGAAATTTTGTGCGGAGCGATAGTGAGCGACATAACCCAAGACGACGTCGTAATCGTATGCGAAGGCGCATGGTACGATCCTGAAGTCTACGGCAAAAAGAGCCTGTGCCAGCACGGATGCGTAAACGTGCTCACAAAAGACAAAGGCATTAGCAAGCTAGCGCAAAGCAATATCGCGCATACGAATTTAGTCCAAGTCGAAAAATATAAAGGCGCGATAAGGCCTATCAGAGCGTTTTCTAAACCAAAAATCATAGGCGCTTAAATTTGCGGCGGGGTTTAGGCTCCGCCGTTTTTAATGTTTATCATCTTCGCGGTCTACCATATCGTCCACGAAGCAAATTTTAGAATCATCACCACATGGGAAGCAATCTATCATAGGCAAAGAGTTTTGCAGTAGCCGTGAACGTCGCCGATGAAGTAAATTTAATCCTTTATTTTACTAAATTTTAGCGGTTACTGACGATAATCTTTGTCGAAAAGCTTATCTAGACTGTCTTTTCTGTATTCCAAGCCCTTCAAAATCGCATCCACGCCATCTCTAGTTAGATCGCGGAATTTGACGCCCTCAAAATCAAAATACACCGTCATCCCGTTATCGCTGATTTTAATAATCCGCATAGCATATTGAGAAAGACTAAATTTATCTACACCTACGCAATCTATTAGCTCGTCGGCATATTTAGCAATTATATCCTTTATAATCATTTTTGATTTATACTGCTGCTCGGTCGCATAAGTAGCCACGCTCGGAGCTAGTTTTTCAATGTTTTTCTCATAGGCCTTAAATTTATCGGTCTTAGTTACCGTCCCATTTCTTGAAGTTTCAAGGACAGATTTTAAAAACTCTGTGTTCAAATTTATCATAGCATAGGCATCGACCTTTATCCAGTCCAGCGCATCCTTATCAGCGTTGATATATGGGTTAAATTTGCTCGGTAAACGCATTTTTGACGCATTTAAATTTCGCCAAAATTTTTCGTGAGCCTCTTGGTTAAATTTGATCTGCCCGCCTGCAACATCTATCGCAACCTTTCTGGCTATATGTAAATTTTCGCTAGTTGAGCTTCCGTCGCCTTTTGATGCTATGCCACACCCGCAAAATATCAGTGCAATCATAAAAATAATCAGCTTTTTCATCGCTTCTCCTGTAAACATAATTTTGCGAAATTTTACTGCCGCAAGCATTAAATTTTACTTGCAAAATACGCGCAAGCTAAAATGCGCGTCAAATTTAAACGCCCTCACTCGCCGACGACTAGCATCACGCCAAGCGCTATCATCGTAACACCGACAAAAAACTCCAAAATTTTCCATGCGGCGGGCTTTTTAAATAGCGGCGCTAAAAATCTCGCCCCGTATCCGAGTAAAAAGAAAAACGCAAACGACGCGCACATCGCACCCGCGCCAAAAAGTCTTGCGCTCTCGCCAAATTTCGTAGAGACCGAGCCAAGTAGTACGACCGTATCAAGATAAACGTGCGGATTTAGCCACGTAAAAGCTAGCGTTAGAAGTGCGGTTTTAGCCGCTCCGTGCGTCTCCTCGCCGCCAGCCATTAGCGCATGCGAGGCGCTAAAGGCACTATAAAGACTGCGTAGCCCGTAAATACTCAAAAATACGAATCCGCCCCAAAGCGCGGCGGTTTTGATGACGGGATAGCGCTCTACCACGTAGCCAAACCCCGATACGCCCGCAAAGATCAGCGCGGCGTCGCTAAGCGCGCAGATAATGCAAACTAGAAAAATATGCTGTTTTTTGATGCCTTGTTTTAGCACGAAGGCATTTTGCGCTCCGATGGCAAGGATCAGCGAGAGCCCAAGAGAAAAACCAGAGAAAAAGGCGTTAAAAGAGTTCATTTTATCCCTTAAATTTGGCGTATTTCGGTATTTTTAAAATTTTAGCCAAAATGCGTACAACAAAAGCTCGGCGAAGTGAAATTTGCGACATGCGGAGATCTCTGTAAATTTGTGAGTCAAATTTTAGCAGCATCAAGGTGCAGGTCTCGGTGGGTCAAATTTGAAACCGAAATTTACAAATCGACTTCAAATTTAAATGTAAAACGATAAGGCGAAGTATCGCGAGACGATTTTTCGAGTTTTGAAGCAAAATTGAGCGTGCGCTAGGCATATAGCCTGCGGAGCGAAAATTTTGTAAAATCTCGGAAAAGCGCTCGCGAGACGAGCCGCTTAACTTTCTTTCAAAAGCTTAGCCACCATCTGTTCGCTTTTTCCCTTATCGGTATCCTTTTTCGTCGCCTTATATATCCCGCTCACGTACTCCTCGAGCACCTCTTGCGAGTTTATGCGCGCGTCACCCTCTTTTGGCCTTACTTTGGCGTATTCGCCGCTGTTTTGCAGCTCAAACGCCAGCTCGTTATCGCTAAGCTGCAAGCGCAAAAACTCGAGCAAGCGCTCTTGTAAATTTTTATCAATTATCGGCGTCATGAGCTCCAGGCGGCGCTCGAGATTTCGCGGCATCCAGTCGGCGGAGGCGATGTAAATTTGAGGCTCGGCATGCCTAAAATAAAATATCCTAGCATGCTCAAGGTATTTGCCGATAAGCGATCTCACGCGGATATTTTCACTTAAGCCCTTCACGCCGGGGCGCACGCAGCAGATACCGCGCACGATGAGGTCGATCTTTACGCCCGCGCTGCTAGCCTTTACCAGCGCGTCCACGATGTCGCCATCTACCAGCGCGTTCATCTTGGCCACGATCCTACCTTGCTCTCCGTGCGTGGTCTCGGTCTTTATCATATCTAGCACGCGCTCTTTTATCTGCATCGGCGACATAGAGAGCGTCTGCAAACGGCGGTTTTTAGAAAAGCCCGAAAGTATGTGAAAAAACGTCGTCGTATCGCTCGCAAACTCCGCTCTGCTCGTAAAATAGCTCACGTCGGTGTAAATTTTCGCCGAGCCGCCATTATAGTTGCCGGTGGATAGATGCATGTAAAATTTGAGCTTGCCGCCCTCTTGGCGTATGACTTGGCTCACTTTTGCGTGCACCTTAAAACCCGTTATGCCGTATATCACGTGCGCGCCGGCATCTTCTAGAGCCTTTGCCCAGTGCAGGTTGTTTTCCTCGTCAAACCTCGCCTTTAGCTCGACCATCACGGTTACCTGCTTTCCGTCGTTTGCGGCGTCGATGAGGGCCTGGATGATAGGCGAATTTTTATCGACACGGTAGAGCGTCATGCGGATCGAGATCACGCGCGGATCCTTGCTCGCCTCTTTGATAAACTGCACGACAGGATCAAAGCTCTCATACGGATGCACTACCAGCACGTCCTCTTTGTCGATAACGTCAAACATCGATAGGTGGCTGCTAAAAGGCGGCAGGGTCTTTGGCGCGTACGGCGGCAGGCAGAGGTGGGAAAATTCTTTATTTCCCACGATTTGCCAGAGCGAATTTAACGTGAGCGGGACGGTGTACTCGTAGATATCTTTATAAAAAATCTTCATGTGCGAGTTTAGAAACTCGACTATCTCGGGGTCTGCATCCTTTTGTATCTGCATGCGCACAAACGCGCCTTTTCGGCGTAGCTTTAGCCCCTGCTCGAGGATCATCATAAAATCATCCGCCTCTTCCTCCTCGATGACGATGTCGGCGTTCCTGGTAACTCTAAACGCCGCCGAGCTAAGTAGCTTGTATCCTGGGAAAATCTCCTCCGCGTGGCGGTGCACGATCGTTTCTATCGGCACATAGACGTTGTCGCTAGCCTGAAAAAATCTCGGCAAAACTCGCGAGATACGTATCATGCCAAATTTTATAATCTCGGGACTATCCGCATCGGCAAGCTTAACGGCTAAGCTAAAACTAAGGTTATTTAGGTGAGGATACGGATGCGTGGCATCAACCGCGATAGGCACGATGACGGGCAGGATGTTTGAGAAAAAATACTCGTCGCATTTAGCGCGAAGCTCAGGCAGGATTTCGTCGTAATTTTTCATAAAAAGCCCGCTTTGCGCGAGTTCTCTTAGTGCGTCTTTATAGTGCTTTTCTACGAGCGCGAGCTCGTCTTTGATGTATTTTCTGATCTCTCTTAGCTGCTCGAGAGGACTCATGCCGTCGCTACCGCTAGCTGCGACACCTGCGGCAAAAAGCTGTTTAAGCCCTGCGATGCGGATCATGTAAAATTCATCCAAATTCGTCATATAAATCGCGATAAATTTTAGCTTTTCAAGCGGCGGCAACGCCTTTTCGCACTGGGCTAAAACGCGCGAGTTAAAGCGCAGCCAGCTAAGCTCGCGGTTAATAAAAACACTATTGTTATCATCCATTTTTTATCCTTTTGATGTTTTATAGATTTTAGCGTATTTTCTCTTAAATCATAGCCCTTCTAAAAATAGTAAGTTTGTGCTATAATAAACTAAGAACAAATTTAACTTCAAAAATCGGGCAAGGAAATATAATGGAATATATTTGGGCGGTTATTATTTTATGCGTCGGAATGGCGGTTTTTTGGGTTTTAAAGAAAATCTCGATGTAAAGCACTGCAACAATAACCGCTTCCAGATAAGCCTGCACCGAATTCAAAGTGCGTATACCTCAATATTCAACTCGTTGCAACTTTATTTTCTCGTACTCAAGTTTTATTATGAACGTTTAGCAAAAAATAAAAATTTGACCAAGTCTTTGTAGTCAAATTTAAAGCCAACTTTAATCAAATTTATCACTATATCAGTATTTTGCCTTATAACTCAAAATACTACAGAGAATTTCATATCAAACGCTTACAAAGTCAAAATTTAACAATCTATAAATTTTAATAATTAGAATTTAAATTCTGTAGGAAACCAACCTGATGCTATCAAAATTTGCAAATTTTATACAATATTGTTTTTAAATTTAAAATATATAAAAGCGATAAATTTATTCTAGTTTTTAGATGAAAATAAAAAATAAGAAGAGATAAAGCAAAATGGCGGAGCAAGTCGTCCGCCATAATTTAATTAAAGATTGTTCTCTTTTTTGTACTCAGCCAAAAAAGCGTAAATTTCATCTTTTAATCTAAGTTTTTCGCGCTTTAGAGCATCTACTTCGGCGTCATTATAAACGTTGCCTTTTTGTATCTCAGCGATCTTTTCGTCTAGGTCGTTGTGTTTGTCAAAAAGTGCAGTAAATCTTGCGTTTGAACCCTTTAGCTTAGTTATAAGCTCTCTATCTTCATGAAACATATTTGCTCCTTTTATGGATTAAATTTTAATTTAATTTTATCGAATATTATTTTAAGAGATGGTTAAAAACATGCCGTATTTGCGGCGACTTGGCAAAAATTTAGAGCAAAATTTATCCAGTCTTATAATTGGCTTAAAAATTTATAAAAGCTGAAAGTAGTTTTAAATTTGAGACTAAATTTAAACGTATTTTAGCTCTTCTGGCTTATGTCTGCTTTTTATTACACGCTTGGTTAGGCGTATCGATTCGCCAGTGCCGATAACTAATAGCTTCGTGCCAGTACCAATTAGCGTATCGCCCTTTGGCATCGGGATAAATTTATTATTCACGTCTTTAATGCCAACCACGTCGGCGTTTGTTATATTTCGCAAGTTAGTTTCTTTTAGGCGCTTAAAGCGGACCCACGAGTAATCCGGTACCGATATCTCCTCGATATCGATCGGTGAGTCTTGTTTGTATAAAAACTGCTCAAGCAAATTTTCCATATCCGGGCGTACGCTCATCGCACTGAGACGCTGAGCGACAAGCTTTGATGGGCTCACCACGCTGTTTGCACCAAGCTTTTTTAGGCGCTCAGTATCGTCTTGACTATCGGAGTTCGTCATTATAAAATACGGTTTTTTGCGCCCGATCTCTTTTTCAAACAACCTTACGGTTGCGATAAGAGCAATATTGTCTGCAATGTTTGGACTTAACGTAATCATGCCTTTTGCGCTTGAAAAATGAGTCTTCAAAAGCGCAGTTTGCGTGTGAGGTTGAGAGATTATATAGTATGGGTATTTATACTTTTCAGCGATCTCAGGCAGATCCTCGCGAGGATCAATTACTATAAATGGGATATGATTTTCCCTAAATTCACGGCTTAATTCCATTGTGTATTGATTGTGATAGCAGATGACAAAATGGTTTTTTAACCTTGCGATCTTATATAGCATTCGTCTTTCCTTTATGATTGCTACGAGTGCGCCTTTTTTTAAAACTTCGAGCATCAAACCCGTAGAAAAAGTAAAAACGGCAAAACCGAGTAAAATAAACGTGATGGTAAAAAGCCGTCCAGCGGGGGAAATAGGTGCGACCTCAGTAAATCCGACGGTCGTAAAAGTCATACCAGCCTGATAAATCGCATCTATCAAGCTAAAACCATCGATTGTAACATAGCCCATAGCTCCAATCATCATCATCAAAACGACTAAGATGAGTGGTAAACGAAATGGGCGAAGTTGTTCGTAAAGTTCAGTATTGAGGTTGATTTGAGGTTTAGCAGAACTTGACCAGTTGAGGAATTTTAAAATCTTTTTAAACAAAGAAAACTCCTCAAATTTACGGCAAATTTAGCGTGACTGTTTTCTCATCGTTCTTAACGTAGATGCAGCTACCTTAATCTTTCTCGTAGTGCCGTCCTCTAGCGTAACGCGGACAGTTCTTAGGTTTGGCAAAAACCTTCTTTTTGTTCTGTTTTTCGCGTGGCTGACATTATTACCAACCATGGGGCCTTTGCCTGTTATTGCGCATACTCTTGACATATTTGTTTCCTTAAAAATAAAAATTTCTGCTGATTTTATCCAAAACAAACAAAATAAAAGCTTAAAGCTGCTTTTACAAACATGTTATTTTTTAAACTGAATTTATGGATAAAAAAGCTAGAATAACAAAATTTAAATACATTGAAATTTTAAAAATTCATAGGTCAAGTTTTACAAAAAATCAATTTTCAGGAATTTTGTTTCATCTTATGAGGTTAAGTTTTAAAGACGACGTAGCAATATTTTATCCTTCCGGCTTTTTGGATGGCGATATCAATAAATACGAAATCAGCGAATCAAGCATAAAATATCTACTCCAAAAAACTCCGCGCCATATCCTAATATCTCTTAAAAACGTTATTTATTTTAATAAAGTAGGCTTTAATCTAGTCCTTGAATCTGTATTAAAAACAGCAAAGGATAACAGCGTAGATATTGGTTTTTGCGACTATAACGAGATAAAATTTAAAGCTTTAAAAAGAATGTCTAAGGATGTTTTGAATTTATCTTTTTTTGAGACTCTAAATGTTGCGCTACTATTTTGGGGAGCATTTGAATCTGAAAGTAAACAAATCATCGTTTTTAATGCCGATATTGAGCAAAAACGCCAAATCGCACTAATGCTATCAGGACGCGGATATAAACCAGTTATCGCAAAAGACGAAGATGAATTTAATCAATTGCACAAAAAATACGAATACGCCATACATCTAACCGACGTAAAATCAAACAAAAAAGAAATATCTACTACCCTCAAAGAAAACGTCGTCGTTTATGAGATAAACGGCTTTATAGACTCTGAATTTGCCAACAAATTCGCATATAAAAGTTTTTTACATTCACTAAAAATCGGCTTTAAATTTTTTGTTTTCGACATGAAAAAATCAAGCCTTATAAACATTCACGGCGTATCATTTTTAGCCAAGCTTGCAATGGAATGTGCTGATAGCGGTGCAACTATAGCTATGTGCGGACTAAAAAAACCAAGTATCTCAAAAGCCCTTCTTCACGACCTAGAAGACTGCGGGATACTACTTTATGATACAATTCAAGATTTTTTTAACGATGATGCAACAATAGAGGGCGGCGGTAGCGTTGAAGTCGAAAAACCAAAAAATATAACTAAAGACTTGATAGATTTTTTGCCAGATATCTTAAAAGTGGTAATGGATACCCTAGCCTCTTTATCAAATTTGCCGGTTTCCCGCGGCGGTACAGAGATAGCAAATTTTGATTGCGACGAAGATAAATTTTGCATGGGCTCGGTAGCTTTTTATGGGAAAATGAACGCCAAATTTATCCTCTGTATCGAAAGATACGCCGTTCACAAAATATGCAAAATTTTACTACAAGAAGGTAGCGAAGCAAGCATAGCAGAAGCCTATGCTGACGTGCTTAGCGTTATCTCTGACCGCATAGAAGTATGGTTAAAGAGTCAAAAAATAGAGGCGAATTTTACTTTGCCGCACATTTTTGAAGAGATTAAGAATGAAGACAAAAAAAATAAAGGCGTCCTAGTGCAGCTCGATATCGACGGCATGGATGCAATATTTTTTCTAAGCAAATAAAGGACAAGCAAATGTATGTAGCACCTAGTATTTTATCGGCTGATTTTGGAAATTTAAAGGCTGAGATCGAGGCCATCTGCGAGGCAGGAGCCGATCTTGTGCATGTAGACGTGATGGACGGGCATTTTGTACCAAATTTAACCATCGGCCCCGTAGTCGTAAACGCCGTCGCAAAAGCCGCTACAAAGCCCTTAGACATTCACCTAATGGTACAAAATAACACATTTTTTGCAGATCTTTTTTTGCCTTTGAAGCCTAAATTTTTAAGCTTTCACATCGAGGAAGAAAAGCATCCGCTACGCCTAATCGATCACATCCGCAGCCACGGCACGGGACCTGCAATCGTACTAAACCCACATACTCCGGTCTGGGCGATCGAGCACATCGTAAACGAGATCGACATGGTGCTACTAATGAGCGTAAATCCTGGCTTTGGCGGGCAAAAGTTTATCCCTTCGGTACTCGAAAAAGTACGCAGCTTGCGTGAAATGATCGAACGCAAAAACGCAAAGTGCATGATCGAGGTAGACGGCGGCGTGACTGGACTAAACGTCGCGCAGCTCGATGAAGCGGGCGTAGATATCGTCGTGGCGGGCAGTTATATATTTTCGTCAAATTCATACGAGCACTCTATCCGCTCGCTAAAGCTCGAGTTTTGAACCAAGATTTTGAAAATTTACTAGCCGTCATCGCCAAGCGAAACGTAGCCTACGCGGACTTTGTCGCTGCAACTAAGCAAATGGACGAATACTCCGAGCTTTTTGATGTTCGCGACGTACAGATGTGGCGCGCGCTGGGCCTTGACATAACCCGCACTGCAAAAAACCAAATCGAGCTAAAAACGCGGCGCAATGAAATAAAAGATCAAATTTTTTGCGTCATAGATATAGAAACTAGCGGCAGTATAAATAGCGGCCAGATCATAGAAATCGGCGCGCTAAAGCTACAAAACGGCGAAATAATCGGCAAATTTGAAACATTCGTGTACGCGCCATACGTCCCGGAAAATATCAGCGAGCTAACGGGAATCACCGCAGAACACCTAAAAAACGCGCCTAGCCTAGCCTTCGTCATGGAGCAGTTTAAAGTCTTTTTAGGTCAGAGCGTTTTTGTGGCGCACAACGTTCGCTTTGACTACGGCTTTATCAGCGCGACGCTGGAGGCGCTAGGATACGGCGAGCTGCTAAACCGCAAGCTCTGCACGATCGATCTAGCCCGCCGCACTATCGTTTCGCCCAAATACGGTCTTGGCGCTTTAAAAGAAGTTTTAAATATAAATAACGCCCACCACAGAGCGCTAAACGATGCTATCGCGGCGGCTGAAATTTTTAAATATTCCCTGCAAAAACTCCCCGCCGAAGTAAAAACGACCGAGGATCTAATAGAGTTTAGCAAATCAGCTAAAACAATAAAACGACTAAAAATCACTACAAACGAAGGTAGCGAGCCGGTCAAATTTGACGGTGCTGTGCAGGCTGATGAATTGGACGACAATAAAAATTTGAGCGCCGCAAATGATGCGCAAAATTTAAACGTCGGCGGTCAAATACAAAAAGCAGAAGAGCCGAAACTTCCGATATTTGAGAAGTAAATTTAGCTCAAATTTGCCGTAAATTCTACTACTCAAAAATTAAAAAATTAGACTTTTAAATTTGCCGAATTTAACTTTCGCCGTTTATTTAAATTTTAAAATTTGATGAAATAAAAAAGTTTGAGCCGGCGCAAATTTGACCTACTCGCCGACTCGTTCGCCGTTTATTCGCACGATCCTGGCGGGTATGCCTACGACCGTGGCGTTATCTGGCACGTCTTTTAGCACAACCGAGTTCGCGCCTATTTTGGCGTTTTCGCCGATTAGGATATTTCCCAGCACTTTCGCGCCAGCTGCTATCGTGACGCCATTTTTTATGGTCGGATGGCGTTTGCAGCACTCCTTGCCCGTGCCGCCCAGAGTTACTTGATGATAGATCAGTACATCGTCGCCCACCTCTGCAGTCTCGCCGATAACTACGCCCATGCCGTGATCGATAAAAAGCCGTCTGCCAATCTTGGCGCCCGGATGTATCTCGATGCCAGTTAAAAAACGCGACATCTGCGAGACGAAGCGCGCCGTAAATCGCCAGTTTTTAACGTGCAAAAAATGCGCAAATCTATGAAAAACGACGGCGTGGATGCCCGGAGTGTTAACGAGGATGGCCCCGTAGCAGCACGAGGCTACCGACGGGTCCTTTTCGCGCACTGTCGCGACTAGTTCGTTTAGTTCGGCTATCAGTCCCAAATCACGCCTCGTAAAGCGGAGTGCTGAGATATCTCTCGCCGTTATCGGGAGCTATGAAAAGCACCTTTTTGCCCTTACCTAGCCTCTTTGCGACCTTTACTGTAGCCGCCAGAGCCGCGCCGCCCGAGATACCTAGCAAGATACCCTCCTCTTTAGCCAGCTTTCTAGCCGTCTCAAAGGCCTCATCGTTATCCACGCGCTCTATCTCGTCAATATAGGCGGTATCAAGCGTAGCCGGGATAAAGCCCGCGCCGATACCCTGGATCTTATGTGGACCCGGTTTTTCGCCGGAGATCACGGCGGAGTCGTTTGGCTCGACGGCTACGATTTTAGTTTTATAGCCGTTTGCTTTTAGCACTCTTGCTGTGCCGCTTAGCGTGCCGCCAGTGCCTACGCCCGCCACAAAAGCGTCAAGCTCTTTAAAATCATCCATGATCTCGTTCGCCGTAGTTAGCTCGTGAGCCTGCGGGTTAAATTTATTTTCAAACTGGCTTAACATCACGTAGCCCTTTTCGCGCACGAGCTCGCTTGCTTTTTCGATCGCGCCTTTCATGCCTTTTGCGCCCTCGGTTAGCACGAGCTCCGCTCCGTAAGCCTTTTGCAGCTTGCGTCTTTCGATACTCATGGTTTCAGGCATTACCAGCACTACTTTAAAGCCTAAAGCAGCGCCCGCCATAGCTACGCCGATACCGGTGTTACCGCTAGTTGGCTCCACGATGACGTCGCCTTTTTTTAGAGTGCCCTCTTTTTGCATTCCAAGGATCATACTTGCGGCGATTCTATCTTTTACCGATCCGCCCGGATTAAAAAACTCAAGCTTAGCGTAAATTTCAGCCATGCCCTCTTCGTGCACGCTGTTTATCTTTACGATCGGGGTTTTACCGATGGTTTGGACGATGTTTTCGTATATCATTTAGACTCCTTTTGAAAAAATCGTGTAATAATAACTTCTTTTTCCATAAATATAAATAAAATATAAAAAAATAAATTTTCTTTTATATTTCAGCCTAAAATTTAGCTCGCGCTCTCTATGATTTTTAACGTTTTTAGGCTGTCCTCTATGCTTGCTCCCGCGCTTTGCTCGCCCCTTAGTAGGCGCACGAAGTCCTCTAGCTCGCTTGTTAGCGGATCAGCTCTTTTGACGAATATATTTTGCATTTTGCACGCGCTTGCGTCAAATTCGCTAAATTTAACGAGGCTCTGATTTAGCAAATCAGCCTCGTAAACCGCCCCTTTGCACGCGACCTCGACCGTTCTTTTGCGTCTATGCGCGAGCCAGCTAGTGGCGATGAGAGCCGTTATCTCGCCCTCAAGCTCAAACGACAAAACCGCGTTATCTTCAAATTTGGCGTGGATTTTGCGCGAGCTTTTTATATCCGCGCTTTTTATCTCTTTGCCACTTAAAAATCTAATCAGATCTATATCGTGCACCGCTAAGTCGGCCAGTATCCCAACATCTGTGATTCGCTGCGGAAATGGCGCGTTTCTAGTTATTTGCACGCTATAAATTTCCTCGTTTGCTAGCTCTTTTTTTAGCGCCGTGATTGCGGGATTAAAGCGCTCTACGTGCCCGACGGCTACCTTTATATCTCGCCGCTTAGCTTCCTCAAGTAAAATTTGAGCGTCCGCGGCATTTGCGCAAACGGGCTTTTCGATGAGCAAATTTAGCCCCTTTTGCATGCATTTTAGGGCCGTTTCTTTATGTAGCGAGGTCGGCGTAGCGATGACCGCGGCGTCTAGATTTTCGCTCTCTAGCATCTCGTCAAGTTCAGTATAAATTTTTTGCGCGAAATTTTCCTTGCAAAACGGTTCGCAAAGCGCGACTATCTGCACGCCCGCGACGTTTTGCAGCGCGCGGTAATGATTTTTGCCCATGACGCCAAGACCTATGAGCGCAAATTTAAGCATTATTTATAACCTCAATGACGTAGTCTTGCTCCTCTTTGGTTACAAAGGCCGACATCGGTAGCGCCATTATATCCTGCGCTACAGCCTCGCTCACGGCAAAATCCCCCCGCTTATAGCCAAGACCTTTGAACACCTCTTGCAAATGCAGCGGCACGGGGTAATAAACTCCCGTCGGCACGCCTTTTTGCGCGCAGATTTCTAGCATCTTTGCCCTATCTTTTACGCGGATACAGTACTGCGCCCACGCCGAGACGTTACCCTCCGCGACGAAAGGCGCTACGACGTCCTTTAGCTCGCTAGTATACCGTGCCGCGATCTCTTGGCGTTTTGCGATTTCGGCATCAAGGTATTTTAGCTTGACGTTTAAAATGCCCGCCTGGATGGCGTCGAGTCTGCCGTTTATGCCGACGTATTTGTGGATGTAGCGCTCGGACTGGCCGTGGTTTAGCAGGATGCGCATTTTTTCGTTCAGGGCGTCGTCGTTCGTAAATATCGCGCCGCCGTCGCCGTAGCAGCCAAGCGGCTTAGCTGGGAAAAACGAGGTCGTAGCGATGCGCGAGAGATTGCAGGATTTTACGCCGTTTTGACTCGCACCAAAGCTTTGCGCCGCGTCCTCGATGACGGTTAGGTCGTGCTTTTGCGCGATGGCGTTTATCGCCGCCATATCGGCTGCCTGCCCAAAAAGCGACACCGGCACGATAGCCTTGGTCCTTAGAGTGATCTTTGCTTCGATCAAATTTGGATCAATATTATACGTCCTCTCGTCGATATCGACGAACACGGGCTTTGCGCCCAAAAATGCTATCATCTCGGCCGTCGCGATAAAGGTAAAAGGCGTCGTGATGACCTCGTCGCCGGGCTTTATATCAAGCGCCATGAAAGCAAGTAGCAGCGCGTCCGTGCCGCTACTGCAAGCTATAGCGTGCTTTGCGCCGCTAAATTTAGCCAGATTTTGCTCCAGCTCGCCGACCTTGCCGCCGATATAGACCGAGCTATCTAGCACCTCTTTGATCTGCTCGTCGATTTCGTTTTTGTATTTTTGATACTGAGCTTGTAAATTTATAAAATTTATCTTCATCTTTGCTCCTATTTTATGGATTTTAGTATCTCTTCGCCTGCTTCGTCAAGCCTCTTGCCGTTAAAGTGCACTTTGCAAAACTCCACTATCTTGCCGTGAAATTTGGCGTAAATTTCATTCATCTCTAGCTCGCGCCCGTATGCTTTACAAATCTGCTCGCTATCTACGGCTTCTAGCCACTCCTGCGCCTCGTCGTAGCTTTCAAACTCATACCCCAAAAAGCCCAAAATCCGCAAAGCATAGCTATCTACGACCATCACGTCGCGTCCGCACGCATAGCAAAGCGCCGCGTCGCAGGTCTCCGCGCCGATGCCTTTGACGCCAAGCAGCCACTCGCGACTCACGTTTTCTTTGAAATTTTCAAAATCGCCGAATTTTTTAAAAATCGCGTCGCAAAGCGTTTTTAGGCGTTTTGCCTTGGTGTTGTAAAAGCCGCTAGGTTTTATTAGCAAGGCTAGCTCGGCCGTGTGCGTTTTTACGATGCCCTCCAAGCTCATCAAATTTGCGTTTTTTAGATTATTTAGCGCTTTGTCTGCGTTTTTCCAGTTGGTATTTTGTATCAAAACGGCGCCGACCACGACCTCGAAGGTGCCGGCGTTTGGCCACCAAAGAGGGCCATCTGCATCAGCCTTTACGCCCGCGTTTTTTAGCGCCAAAAAAAGCTGCGTGCTATCCATAGTTTTCCTTTTTTCTTTGTTTATTAGTAAATTTGACGCTCGACTCTTGCTCAAATTTATCGTCCAAAACGCTGCCGCGCTTAAATTTGAGTAAAAGCCGACGTTAGTTTGCACGGCTCAAATTTGCTATCGTTTATATAAATTTCACCGCTCGCTGCACCAAAGGCTCGCTAACTCCGTCTATCACGCGGATCTTAAAGGCATCCGCACAGCGCCCGCCGTCAAATTCAAACACGACCATTTGAAAGATTCGCCTGCATTTTTCATTTACCTTAAACGAGTGCTTAAGCCCCGTTAAAAAGCTCTTCACGGGCGCCTCCGCGTCCATACCGATGACGCCGTCAAACGCCCCGCTAAGCCCTACGTCGCTCACGTAGGCCGTGCCGTTTAGAATTTGAAGATCATCGGTGCCCACGTGCGTGTGAGTGCCGGCTATGGCTCCCACTCGCCCGCAAAATAGCCTAAAAAATGCGTTTTTCTCGCTCGTGGCCTCGGCGTGAAAGTCTATGAGGATGTTTTCGCTCTCGCACCCCTTTAGTGCGCGCTCGGCCTCCAAAAAGGCGTTGTTCGTATGCGGCAAGCCGTAGTGCCCCATCAAATTTACCACGCTTAGACTCTTGCCGTCTTTGCTCAAATTTATCGCTCCGCGCCCTGCAGTTCCCGCGAAGTGATTGTAAGGGCGAATGATAGGCAGAGCGTCCATCAGCGCGACTACGTCTTTTTTATCAAAGCTGTGATTGCCGCCCGTGATCGCGTCGATGCCGCAACCCAGCAGCTCGTGCGCGTTGGTTGCGGTTAGGCCAAAGCCTCCGCTTGCATTTTCGGCATTTGCGACGATAAAGTCAAGCTCAAACTCACGCTTAAATTTGGGCAAATTTTGTATAACAGCGCTTCGTCCAGCGCGTCCGACGATATCGCCGACAAAGCCCACTCTAGTTAAATTTGCCATCAAATTTTATCTTTATAGCTTAGATAAAACTGCCTCGCAGTGCGTCCCGAGCGGCTAGCGCGAAGCTGTGCGTATTGCTTAGCTAGCTCGTGAAGCATGGCTCTATCGCCCACGAAATCTTTAAAATAAAAATCCACGATCTTTAGATAGTCCGTAAAGCTGCCCTGATAAAAGCTGAGCCAAAGCCCAAATCTATCACTAAGCGCGATCTTTTCTTCGACCGCGTCGCTATAGTGCAGCTCCGTCTCGCCGACTTTCGCACCCTCGTTGTCGCTTTTTAGTTCGCTGATTAGGTGGCGGCGGTTTGATGTGGCGTAAACTAGCACATTTTTAGGCGCTTTTTCGATCGAGCCTTCAAGCACGGGTTTTAAAAATTTATAGCTCATGTCTCCAGCTTCAAAGCTAAGATCATCGCAAAAAATGATAAATTTAAAGCTGCTATCTCTGATCTCGTAAATGATCTCTGGTATCATCTCAAGCTCGTCGTTTTTTAGCTCGATTAGACGCAAGCCCTCCGGGTAAAATTTAGTAAAAACGGCCTTAACCAGACTGCTTTTACCGCAGCCTCGCGCACCCCAAAGTATCGCGTGATTTGCGCCCTTGCCCTCTAAAAAATTTCGCGTATTTTCTACGAGCTCTTCTTTTTGCTTTTCGATCCCCACAAGCCCGTCAAGCTGCGTAAAATCAACGTCTATCACGCCTTTTAATGCGCCAAATTTACGCCTATAAATCGCTGCGGCAGTTGTATTCCAGTCTATCATTTTTCCGCCCGTCCTTTGTTTAGTTTTCTAAGATAGATCAAGATATCTTCTATCACGTCATCATCGTCTTTACTCTTTGATTTTAGCCTGGTTTGCTCGCCGTTTTGCGCTGTTAGCACAATATTTTGCTCGGCGTTTGAGATAGCTTTAAGGCCAGCTTTTATCGCTAGAATTTTAATTATAATGAGGCTTAAAAACTGCTTGGTGTAGATGTCGGGCTTACCGAATCTATCCTCTATCTCGCCCTCTATCTCATAAACCTCGGCCACCTCTTTGCACTTGCTAAGCCGCCTATATAGCTCCAGACGCAACCTATCCTCACCGATAAACTCCGAGTTTAAAAATGCGTTTATGCTAAGTTTCAGGTCGATTTTCGCACTTTCAAAGCTCTCTTTATTTAGCAGTTTATTTATCTCTTCTTCGAGCATTTTAATGTAGAGCGAGTAGCCGATAGCCTCGATATGGCCGCTTTGGGCTTCGCCGACGAGGTTTCCGCCGCCTCTGATTTCTAGATCGTGATAGGCTAGTACGCTGCCAGAGCCTAAAAACGAGTTGCTCTCAAGCGCGACCAGGCGTTTTAGAGCGTCCGCGCTTAGGGCGTTTTTGTCTTCGACGAGGAAGTAGCAATACGCCTGCTTGTCGCTCCTGCCGACGCGTCCGCGCAGCTGATGCAGGTCTGCGATGCCGAATTTATTCGCGCTCTCGATGATGATGGTGTTTACGTTTGGCAGGTGGATGCCGCTTTCTACGATGCTGGTGCTTAGCAGTACGTCGTACTCGCCGTTTTCAAACTTCATCATCTCCTCTTCGGTCGTTTTGGCGTCGATCTTGGAGTGTAGCGTGAGGATGCGTAAATTTGGCATGATGTCTAAAATTTGCTTTTTTGCCTGAGGCATCGTGGCGATGTGGTTGTGGATATAAAAAATTTGCCCGCCGCGGCGCAGTTCGCGCATGATGGCCTCTTTTACCGCCTTTTCGTCCCACTCGCGCACGCTGGTTCGCACGTCTAGGCGCGAGCTTGGCGGAGTTTGAAGTACGGAGTAGCCCTTGACGCTTGAAAGTGCCATATTTAGGCTACGTGGTATCGGTGTCGCGCTCATAGATAGCACGTGCGAGGCGCTTGAAATTTCTTTTAGTTTTTCCTTTTGTTTGACGCCGAATTTATGCTCCTCATCGATGATGATGAGGCCTAAATTTGATGGCTTAACCGATAAAAGCGAGTGCGTACCCACACAAACGCAAGGCTGCCCGGACTCTAGCGCCTTTACAGCTACCGCTTTTTCCCTCGCGCTCGTAAAGCGGTCAAGCTTAAAGACGCTAACGTCAAATTTGCCCAGCCGCTCTTTTAGGCTTTTAAAATGCTGCGAGCTAAGAAGCGTCGTCGGCACGAAAAATAGCGCTTGAAAGCCCGATTTTACGCATTTGAATATCGCATTCATCGCAACTTCCGTTTTACCAAATCCCACGTCGCCGCTGAGCAACCTATCCATTACCTTGCCGCTTTTTAGGTCGTTTGCGATGTCACTTGAGGCGCGCTCCTGATCCCTAGTGTAGGCAAAGCCCGCGTTTTGCAAGAAATTTAGATACTCCGCGTCATCTTTTTCGATGATTTCGCCGCGGATTAGCTCGCGCTGCGCGGCTAGTGAAATAATCTTTGACGCGATAACAAAAAGTTTAGCTCTAACTTTTTCTTTTATCTTGGCGAAATTTGCCTTGCCCAGGCGGTCTAAAACCGCGATACTGCCGCTGCTTGCGACGTATCTATCGATCAAATTTAGATGCTCGACGGGCAGTAGTAGCTTGTCCTCGTTTTGATAAACGATCACGACGAACTCGCGCGTCCTGCCTAGCACCGTTAGCTTTTCAAGTCCCGTAAATTTGCCGATGCCGTACTCCTCGTGCACGACGTAGTCGCCCGCCTTTAGCTCGTCGATGACTAAGCTTGGCTTTTTAGCGCGCTTTTTCTTTTCGAATTTATTTAGCGAGACGATGATCTCGGCTGCCGAGACTAAATTTAACGCCGCTTCGGTTTGCACGAACTCTATGTTTTTGTATTCGCTCAAATTTAATGCGTTAAAAAGACCAACGTTGCGCGCTAAAACCTTGATTTTTTTATTTTTATTTAGCTCGAAAAAATCGGCGTTTGGAGTTACGCTTAAGTCTTTATAAACTTTCGCTGCGGGCAGCACGGGCAAATTTGCCACCTCGCCCAGATCGCGCTCAAAGCCGTCAAATTTTTTCATTAAAACCGTTTTAAATTCGCGCGTGTAGTCGATAAAACCATCTATCGCCCAAAATCCGAGCGTCTTTAGGTCGCTGATTAGTGCGTCCGTTTGCATATCTTTTATTTTTTCTGATGTTTTTTCAAACTCGTCCGCGCCCAGAGCTGCGATAAAAGGCGAAATTTCAACGCTTTTTAGCTCCGTTTTGTTTGAAATTTGCGTTTGCGTGCTGTAGTGTCTAATGCTCTCTATCTCGTCGTCAAAAAGCAAAATGCGGTTTGGCTCCTGCGCGCCGACGCAAAAAACGTCGATGATCTCGCCGCGCACGCAAAACTCGCCCTCGCTCTCCACGATATCGACCGCCTCGTAGCCAAAGCGCAGTAGCTTTTCGGCTAGCTCTTTGGGGTCGATTTTGTCGCCGAAATTTAGCGTTAGTTTTTGTAAATGTTTTTTGCCCGGAAGTTTGTTTAGCGCCGTGCAAACGGGGCTAATGAGGACCTTTTTACCCTCGAATTCGTAAAATTTAGATAACTCGGAGGATAGCTCAAAAAGCTCTGCGCTAAAGCTGCGCAGATCATCGCCCTCTCGCGCTCTAAAATCAGGCAATCTAAAAGCCCTAAGCCCTGCAAATTCCGCCGCGCTAAGAGCCGCGATAGCTTCCTTATCATCCTCACAGACAAGCAGCTGCGCATCGCCTCCGTTTAAAAAATACTCAAAAACCTCACTTTGCACCGCGGTACCTTTTTAGGAAGGCTTCCACGAGGTAAAACGACCCGAACGCCAGATACTCCTCGTCCGTGCGCACGTCCGTAAAGTCGGCAAACTCCATATCAAGCTGGCGTAAAGCCTCTTTCACCTGCGCCGTCGCTAGCTCGCGGCCCGGCGCCTCGTACTCGATGATGTATGTTTTTTTAACGATCGGCTTGATCGCCTTTAGGACGGCTTTTATGTCCTTATCGGCAAAGGCGTTAAAGATCAAATTTAGCTTTTTGCCCTCAAATCTTTTCACGAGAGCCTGCGCCGCCATCTCGTTGTGCCCGACGTCGATCGTTACGTTTGGCGCGATCTTTTCGCAGCGTCCATTTAGATCTAGCGCGCCTAAATTTGCTAAATTTAAGCTAAACCCAAGCTCCTTAAACGCTGAAGAACTGAGAGTCAAATTTGAGCGCAAAAACTCGGGCAAGCCAAATTTTTCCGCGTAAATTTTAATCTCATTTTTATCATCGTCGCTTAAATTTTCGGACGCAAATTTGAGCGTTACGCCCTTTTTAGCGGCGATTTGTCTAGCGATACCGACGCAAAGCTCACCCATCTCGTCGTTCATCAAAGCAACGTCCGCCATCGCGTTAAATTTAGTCGTCGCGATCTGCTCTAACGTGTCGCCAAGCAGCGCCGTGTGGTCAAAACCTATCGGAGTAAAGAGGCTAAGACGCTTGTCAAACACGTTCGTAGCGTCGAATTCTCCCCCAACGCCAGCCTCGCAGACGAAAAAGTCGCACCCCTCAAAAAGCGGAGCGCAAAGTAGCGTCGCGTACTCGAAATACGAAAGCGAGCGCGCTACTTCGACAGGCAAAATTTTAATCAGCCTCTCGTGAGCCGTTTCGAGCGCATCTGCGCTAGCTACGGCGCCGTTCATCCAAAATCTCTCGCGAAACTCGAAAATATGCGGGCTCGTATAGTGTCCGACGCTATGGCCGCGAGCGAGCATCTGTGCTAGAAATCGTCCCGTGCTACCCTTGCCGTTCGTGCCGATTAGATGGATGATTTTTGGTATTTTAAACGCGCCCTGCACGAATTTAAAGGCGCTTGGCATGCGCGCGCGGTTGATTTCCTTATAAAAAAGGGGTTTGTTTTCTAAAAAATATTCTAGTTTCATTAAATTTTAGGCATCACCTGATCTCTGCCGTTTTGCTTAGCCTGATATAGCATTTTATCCGAAGCTTCTAATACGGTCGCTTGACTTTGATTTTGGCTGCGTATCGCAACGCCGCAACTCACCGTAACGCTAATACGTTCGTCTTTATATAAAAATTTGGAGTTTTTTAGCACATCGCGCACCTTATCCGCAAACTCTATACTCTGCGCCATATCAAACCCCGGCAACAACACCACAAACTCCTCGCCGCCGTATCTAGCGACGAAATCGGCTTCCCTAGAGTTGCCCCTAAGCACCCTTCCTACGCTTGCTATTATCACGTCGCCGGCGTCGTGGCCGTATACGTCGTTTATATTTTTAAAATGATCTATGTCAAAAAAACACACGGCGTAGTCGGCATTTTGTTGTAAAAAATCAACCTCCAGCCGCCCAAGCTCTTCCATTAGTGCTTTTTTTGTCGCGGTTTTAGTTAAAAAATCCTCTTTGCTCTCGGCTTTTGCGCTTTCTAGCTCTACTTCTAGTTTACTCACTTTTGCTTGTAACTCTTTTATAGTTTGCTGATCATTTAGCATTTGTTCTCCAAGTTGCTTAACCTCTACATCTAGGGTGTCGGCGATATTTTTTAATTTATCTCTGATTCCCTCAAAACTATCTTCACTCAAATTTATAGAATTTAGATCGTTTTTTATAAATTGCATCTGACTTGAACTCTTAGACGAGCTATTAATTAGACTTGATATTTGCCCGCTTATACCGTCTAAAACCTTATCTAGCGCTCCGACCCTTGTTGATATTTCAGCCCTATCAAGCTCAATACGCTTTTTAGTCAAATTTTCTATATTTTTTCTAATGGTAAAATCTTCTAAAAGCTTTGGATCGCTTTTTAAAATTTTATTTACTTTTTCTATCTCGCCGTCGATTTTATCGGTAATAGAAGGTCTTAGCATATCCGATACGAGCGGAACTAGTTTTTCACAAGCCTGCTCTTTCGTCAAAACATCTTCAAGCTCAGCAACGATATCTTTTAAGTCACTAAAATTTTTAACGCCGTAAACGCCCAATCTTTTCAAAAAACTATCGTCGTAATCAGTTAAAAAATCGAACCATTTATCTTTTATTCTATCTATAGCTTGCGCATCTAGTCTTCTATTTAGAGCTTCCGAGCTTGCTTCGGCTAAATTTTTAGCATTCTTATTATGCAGCGAAGCTACGGCTTGAAAAACCTTTTTATTCATAGCTACGAGCGCATTTATTAGTTTTGGATACTCGGCAAGGCCGGGCGAATTTAGCCTAGCGGCCATAAAAGCAAAAAGCTCATCTAAGTTTCTTACGTTTTTTTGTTTTAGTTGCGCCTTAAGCTCGTCGTTTAGGCGAGCCGAGTATTTTTCAAGCTTCTGGCAATCAGGCACTATTACGCCGTTTTTTTTCGCTATCTCGCAAAAAACCTCGGCGTAGTTATCTGGAGTTAGCATGAGCCCGCGCTCTTTCATAGTCTGGATTGATTCTTTTATGACTTGGCTGACGCTAGTCGCCATTTTTTAGCCCTTTTACCGCAAGCACGGCGATATATTCATCAAAAGCCTCCTGAGAAGCTTCTTTTATGGCATTATATTTATCTCCTTCGCTAATGACGCCATCTGCAAATCTCGTATCCTTTATCTTTTGCGAAACCGTAAAGTCATGCTCACCGGAAGTAGCCACTGATAACGTCTTACCGCCTTTTAGTTTAGTATCGAAATTTAGCGTTAGTATCGCTTTATATGATGTTACGTAGCCGTTTTCATCAAAAAGCAACGCTTGATAATTAAGCGATTTGATCGAGACGGTTATGGTGGTTGGCTCGTTTTTATCGTAGCTTATGCGTTTGCCCAACCTTGTTACGATACCCTCTAGTACGCTATCTTTGATCCAAACGCTGTTTTTAGGCTCTTCTTTGCTTATCAATACGTTTACGTATACACGGTCGCCCATTATGTCGTTCGTGATCTTTGAGACGGGCTTATAGCCGCATCCCACTAAGATGAAAGTCGCCAAAAGTAGTAAAATTTTTATCTTCACGATTTAGCCTTTTATTACGAAATTTACGAGTTTGCCGTTTACGTAAATTTGTTTGATTATTTCTTTTCCTTCTAGCCATTTAGCCGCACTTTGTCTAGCTAGAGCCAAAACCTCGTCATCGCTCGCGCTGCTTGGTGCTTCAAATTCGCCGCGCCTTTTGCCGTTAACGGTAATAGCCAAATTTAAGCTATCTTTTTCGAAAACCTCGTCTAAAATTTCTATTTTCGTAAAATTCGCCCTGCCAAATAACTGCTCGCTAAGCTCGTTTGCAATGTGCGGCACGATAGGCTCGAGCAAATTTAAGATAATGAAAAACGCTTCTGTCGTCACATCCTGATTATCCTGCGCATTTACCGCGTTTAGAGCCTCCATGCAAGCAGCGATTAGGGTATTAAAGGTAAAATTTTCCTCATAAACGTCGTTTGATTTTTTAAGGGCCTCGTAAACTTTCATACGCGCGTATTTTTCTTCTTTGCTCAAATTTGCGTGCACTATCTGCGGGATTTGCGTGCATTTTTTTACACCCGTGCTTCGTTCGTACAAGCGGTTTAAAAATCTAAACGCGCCCTCAACCGCGCTGTCGTTCCACTCAAGCTCTTTTTGCGGAGGCGCAGCAAATAGAATAAAAAGCCTCGCCGTATCGGCGCCGTATTTATGTATGATGTCATCTGGATCAACCACGTTGCCCTTGCTTTTGCTCATTTTTTTGCCGTCTTTTAGCACCATGCCTTGAGTGAGCAGGCGCTCAAACGGCTCGTCGTCTCTGAGGTAGCCTAGATCTCGTAAGGCCTTTTGGAAAAATCTCGCGTAAAGCAGGTGCAAGATCGCGTGCTCGATACCACCGATGTACTGATCCACATTCATCCAATAATTCACGCTTTTAGCGTCAAATGCGCGTTCCTGCCACGTTTTTTCGTCGCTCGCGTATCTAGCAAAATACCAGCTGCTCTCAAAAAACGTATCCATCGTATCGGTCTCGCGAACGGCCTCGCCGCCGCATTTTGGGCATTTGACGTGTTTCCAGCTCTCGTGTTTATCGAGCGGATTTCCCTCGCCTGTTATCTGCACGTCATCAGGTAGCGTCACTGGCAGATTTTCGATCTTTTCAGGCACGACGCCGCAACACTTGCAGTGCACCATCGGTATCGGCGCGCCCCAATAGCGCTGCCTAGAGATACCCCAGTCGCGGATTTTAAAATTTACGACCCGTTTGCCGATCTTATCCGCTTCAAATTTTTCTATGATTTTTAGCTTTGCCTCTTCACTGCTAAGACCATTTATGAGCGGCGAATTTATAGATATTCCGTATTCCGTTAGCGCCTTGCCGCCCTCAAATTCGCCCTGCGCAGGCTTAACCACCCACTTTATCGGCAGGTCAAATTTACTCGCAAACTCGTAGTCTCTCTCGTCGTGAGCCGGCACCGCCATAACCGCGCCGCTACCGTAGTCTGCTAGGACGAAATTTGCCACCCAAACCGGAACTTTTTCTCCGGTTAGCGGGTGCACGACGTTTATACCTAAAAACAGGCCGTCTTTTTCGCTAGCTTGGCGTTCGCGCGGACTTTGGTTTAAAATTTTTCTGATTCTCTCGGCTTTGGCCACCTCAAGCTTACCGCCGTCAAGTAGCCTCTTTACGATCTTATGCTCAGGCGCTAGAGCTGCATAGCTAACGCCGTAAATCGTATCCGGGCGGGTAGTAAATACCCCAAACCCCTCTATCTGCTCGCCGTCTTCTAAAATTTGCTTCGACTCCTCGTCAAGCTCAAATTTAAACTCTAAGCCAAAGCTCTTGCCGATCCAGTTTTCCTGCATCGTGAGCACTTGGGACGGCCATTTGCCTTCAAGGCACTTTAGGTCGTCCAGTAGCTCCTGCGCATAATCGGTGATCTTTAAGTAGTAGCCAGGTAGCTCGCGCTGGATGACGGCGTTTCCGCATCTCCAGCAGCATCCGTCTTCAACCTGCTCGTTGGCAAGCACGGTCTGGTCGTATTCGCACCAGTTTACGACCGCGCTTTTGCGGTAAACCAGCCCTTTTTCATACATTTTGATGAAAAATTCTTGCTCAAATTTAGTATAAAGCGGATCAGAAGTCGCAAATTCGCGCTTTTTAGAAAAGCTAAGTCCTAGCGTCTCAAGCTCGCCGCGCATATAGTCTATATTTTCGTAAGTCCAAATTTTAGGATGGATTTTGTGCTTTATCGCTGCATTTTCTGCAGGCATACCAAAGCTATCAAAGCCGATCGGATGAAGGACGTTGTAGCCGTGCTTGCGGTAGTAGCGAGCCAAGGCATCGCCGATGGTGTAGTTTCTAACGTGCCCCATATGGATACGTCCGCTAGGATACGGAAACATGCTTAGGATATATTTTTTAGGCAGGCTATAGTCGTCTTTGGGCTCAAATTCGCCGTTTTTACTCCAAATTTCTTGCCATTTTTTTTCTATTTTCGCCGGCTCGTATTTTAAATTTTCACTCATTTTTACTCCTAAAATTCTTCTTGCGTCTTACCGGACTCGACCAGAACAAGCGCCAAAGAAAAGACGTTTGCTATCGCGGCGCCGATCGATAGCGAATACGCCATGTGCGCGTTGCCGTTTACCTGAAGCAGCACAAAAGCCGGAATAAGATGCAAATCAGCCACCAGCGAGCTAGCAAAAAGCTCTGCGGCAAAGACGTTTTTGACGCCGATTTTTAGCAGCGTCGAGATCACGTTTACGCTCGCCGCTACAAATAGCGCAATCTCGTTTTTATCATACAAAAACCCCGCCGTTGTCGTCAGGCTCATAAGCGCGAAAAATATATAAACAACCTTGCCCCAGTTCATCGCTTCTCCTTATATAGTGCCTTTTTCAAACATCGCGCGTTGCTTGTCTTTTTCTCTTTGTACGCGCGCCTTTTCCGCTTCCATCGCGCGATATTTCTCCACGCTAAATTTAAACCACAAAAGCATAGGCGCAGCGACAAATATCGAGCTAAGCGTACCGATGACTATGCCCACTATCAACGCCAAAGAAAATCCGTGTATCATATCTCCGCCGAACAAAAATAGCACGACGACCGTGATGAGCGTGGTGCCCGAGGTAAGTATCGTTCTAGTTAGCGTCGCGGAGACTGATTCGTTTATTATCGTATCAAGATGCGTACTCTTGCTGCTTTTGATATTTTCTCTGATACGGTCAAAAACGATAATCGTATCGTTTAGCGAGTAGCCCACGACCGTAAGGATCGCCGCGAGAGTGTCCAAATTTACGTCGATAGCAAAAAAACTGATCGCGCCCATCGTGATCACGACGTCGTGAATCTCCGAAGCAACCGCCGCCATCGCAAATCTCCACTCGAATCTAAACGCGATGTAGATCAAAATACCCACGAGCGAGATCGCAAGCGCCATCACTCCCTTTTCGCGTAGCTCGTCGCCGACTTTAGGCCCGACCACGTCCGTACGGCGGATCTCAAATTTGCCCGTATCTTTTAAAAGCTCAGCTACGCTAGCTCCGACGTCGCTACCTAAATTTGAGCTTGCTCCCGAAAATCTAATCGTAACTTCCTCCGCCGAGCCAAATTCCGTAACGCTCGCGTTTTTATAGGCTTCGTTTTTTGCCAAAGCTGCGCGAATTTTATCTAAAGAGACTGCACTATCGTATTTCACCTGGATGAGCGTACCGCCAGAAAAGTCGATGCCGTAGTTAAAGCCCTTCGTCGCCATCAAAAAAAGCGAACCAAAAAATAGTACAGCAGATATGCCGAGCGCGATGTAGCGCTTGCTCATAAAATCATAAACATGTGCCTTTGAGAAAAATTGCATTTATACCCTTTTATAACCGAACCAAAACCGCGTGTTGCCGCTTTTTTCTATTTTATTTATAATCGTATCAAACATACCGTGAGTACCTAAGATCGCCGTTATCATCGAAGCGATGATACCTATACCCATCGTCACGGCAAAGCCCTTGACAGGTCCCGTACCGTAGGCGTAAAGCACTACCGAGGTGATAAGCGTGGTCAAATTTGCATCAATGATAGCGCTCATCGCGTTTTCATAGCCCTTTTTCACGCTAGTTGCGATACTAGCTCCATCGCGCAGTAGCTCTCTGATACGCTCGTTTATGATGACGTTGGCATCGACTGCCATACCGATGGTTAACACTATACCGGCCATTCCCGGTAACGTTAGAGCAGCGCCGAACATCGCCATCACAGCGACTAATATTAAGATATTTGCGACAAGTGCGATATTTGCCAAAATACCGCTAAATCCGTAATAAGCTATCATAAACAGCACAACCAAAACCGAAGCCGACGCTAGCGCGATCATAGATTGTCTTATACTATCAGCACCAAGGCTTGGTCCTACGCTTCGCTTTTCTAGCATTTTTACGGGAGCCAAAAGAGCGCCGCTTCTAAGCGCGATAGCTACGTCGTGAGCCTCCTCTACGCTAAATCCGCCGCTTATCTGACCGCTTCCGCCGCCGATTCGCTCGTTTATCGAAGGAGCTGAGTACACCTTGCCGTCAAGCACGATAGCTAGTCGCTTGCCTACGTTTGCACCGGTAAAATCGCCAAAAATTCTAGCTCCCTCGGCGTTTAAAGTAAAGCTGATGATAGGCGCGTTCGTGCGCTGATCAAATGCCACTCTAGCGTCCGTTAGCATCGCTCCGTCGAGGACGGGGATGTTTTTTACAACGTATTTTATCTGAGCATTTTTGACGTCTGGATAGATGATGTCGCCGTAGCTCTCAGCCTCGGCCTCGCTCATAGAGTTTGCCTGCGACTGGCGCTTTTCATCGACGGCCATTAGCTGTAGGTGCGCGGCTTTTGCTATGAGATCGCGAGCGCGCTGCTCGTCGGCTGCCGTTTTGATGCCCGGAAGCTCGACTAGGATATTATCCTTGCCCTGCCTTGCAACGGTAGGCTCTGCTAGACCGAACTGATCGAGGCGGTTTCTGATCGTTTCGACCGCTTGGTTTATCGCGTATTCGATAGTTTCGGCCTTCTCGGCGTCGGTTAGACCGACAGAGTATTTTAGACCCTCTTTTTGTACGTTAAGACCCTTGATATCTTTTAGCATGCCATCGATTTTAGCGGCTTCGTCTGCGTCTAGTAGCTCAAAGTCCACCTTATCCTCGCGGATCTTAAAGCTATCGATCAAAACGTCCTCTTTTTTCGCAAAATAGTTCACGCTGGCGGCTATGGATTTGATCTTTGAGTGCACGGCCTCCTCGGTCTCGACGCCAAGGAGCATATGAAGTCCACCCTGTAAATCAAGACCTAGGCTGATTTTAGATCCGCCTAGCTTGTCCGTAAAAGACGGCGCGGAAAAGATAATGCCGAAAATCAAAGCCAAAGCAAAGATGATCAGCCTATACGTTATTTTGCCGTTACGCATTTGCTTTCGTCTCTGTTTTTTCTATTTTTCTCGCGACGAATTCGCGTGAAACGCGCACGATTACGTCGTCGTTAAGCTTAACTCTGATAAAATCCTCTTCCGGTTTTATCACCTCGCAGATTAGTCCGCCGCTAGTTATGATCTTGTCGCCCTTTTCGAGTGCGGCTAGCATCGCGGCATGAGCTTTTTGCTGTTTTTGCTGCGGTCTGATAACCAAAAAATAAAATATCGCGAAAAGCACGACTAGAGGCAGTAATGAAGCTACGAAATTTCCTTCTTGCATGGGGTTCCTTGATAAAAAAAATTTTAAGCCCTTATTTTAGCACTAAAATTATAATAAAAGCCTTTGTCGGCGCGATTTTAATCTCAAATTTTATACTGGCCGATCTTTTAGGCGGCGAAATTTTAAAGTTTATCTCGCCGTTTTTTGCGATCGCGGGCTTTTATTTGCTACTTAAATTTGGCCGACACGGCTTTTTTTGGACGGGATTTTTTATCGGGATTTTGTGGTTTTACTGGATCAGCTTTAGCCTCGTTTATTACGAGCTTAGCTACCTCATCCCGCTTGAAATTTTAGCTATCGGGATCATCTACGGTGCGCTTTTTTTGATAGCAGGCATTCCGGCTCAAATTTGGCTAAAGGCTTTGCTGCTTATTTTAGTTTCAAACATCCATCCATTCGGCTTTAACTGGCTAAATTTAGAGGCCGTTTTTGTGCCGGGTATTTTTGCGCCAAATTTGCTCGCCCTTGCATTTATTTTCGCCGCGATTTTGTGCCTGTTTTACGTCAAAAACCGCCTCAAATTTATCGCTTTTGCCGCGCTTTTAGCATGCGCGGTGCAGTATGGTACGCCAAATTTTAAAACTCTGCCTCTTGAGATCAAGCTAACAACCACCGAAGTGCCGCAGGAGCTAAAGTGGCAAAAGCAGCTAAAAAACGAATTTATAAATCAAAATTTAGCTATCATAGATGAGGCGATAAGTGCGGGATTTAGGGCGGTTATTTTGCCCGAGAGCGCCTTCCCCGTCTATATGACGCACGAGCGAAATTTGACCTCCGAACTACTGGAAAAATCGCAAAAGATCGCTATCGTCGCCGGCGCGCTAGCTCGCGAAAACGGCGCCAACTACAACTCGGCATTTTTCTTTGACCGCGGTAAGATGGGGCGGCTGGATAAATTTATCCTCGTGCCTTTTGGCGAGGAGATCCCGCTACCATCGTTTGCGCGAGATTTGATAAATAAGATATTTTTCGGCGGCGCGAAGGATTTTGAAACGGCGAGCGCTCCTAGCGACTACGAGATAGAGGGCGTAAAAATCAGAAACGCGATCTGCTACGAAGCGACGCGGGACGAACTATTTGAGGGCAAATTTGACGTAATGATCGCGGTTACTAATAACGGCTGGTTCGTGCCTAGCACCGAGCCAAATTTACAGCGCATTTTACTCAGATACTACGCGACGAAATACAGCAAAGCCATCTATCACAGCGTAAACGGCTCGCCGTCTGAGATAATCACGCCAAAACAAGGCTTACTCGATAAATTTTTCAGATAAATTTGCTAAATTTAGGCGTTTTTACGTTTGTAGAATACGGCTAAAATAGCCGCTACCGTATAGATAATAAAAGCCGCCACGCCGCACAAAACGCAAAAATCAATCGTCATCTGCCAAAACAATTCGCCGGGAGACCTCAACACCCATTCGTATTCAGACGAGTATCTTGGATTGCGATAACCGATATAAGTGCCGTTAAAGTCCAAATTTATAAAAAATGTAGCCAACAAAGCAGCAAAAATCGAAACAATAAATCTTGTTACCGGATTTTCTTTTCTTGCTTGTTTCACCGCGCGAGCTTTATTCTCTTTACTGCCGCACAGCAAGCAAGCCGCGACGAAACCGACAAGCGTGACGACCTTGATGATCCCCATATAAGCGATACAAAACGCAGCCTTTTGCGTAAAATCGGTATGAGTAAAGGCTCGCTCTACTGCGGGGTAAATTTTAAGCGTGAGCTCAACGAAATCTCGTGCCAAAGAGGAACGAGCCAGCACGTCAAAAAGGCAATACAAAAATGCCCAGCGCGCAAAGAAAATAAAAAGCGCAAAGCCCGAGCAAAACGAATCCGAGCGTTTTGTTTTTGCCGTTTTGGCTTGCTTCTGTTTGCATTTGAAATCTCTTTAAATTTTGCCGCGCGTTTGTGAAGTAAATTTAAGACGCAAAGCGGGATGAAATTTCATACGAAGCCTTAAATTTGAGGGTAAATTTAAGCCCGCTTCAAATTTAGCGGGCTTGAGGATTTATTTAATCAAAGCCTTGAAAGTATCAACCGCGTCAAGCTTTTCCCACGGATATTTGGCGTTTCCGACTTGACCTTTGGCTGCTACTTTAGCGTATAAAAACGTATCCTTGCCAGGTTTATCTAGGCCGAATTTATTCGTGATCCAGCGCGGAGTGAGAGCGAAATTTTCGCTAACGAAATTTGACAGCATATCGTCGTTTACGCCCGCGATCTGCGTACCCATCGTATCGACGCTGACAGATGTAGGCTTTGCCATACCGATAGCGTAACTTAGCTGGACGATGCATTTTTTAGCAAGGCCGGCCGCGACGATGTTTTTAGCTATCCAGCGCGCCGCATAAAGGCCGCTGCGATCGACTTTCGTGTAGTCCTTGCTGCTTTGCGCGCCGCCGCCTATCGGGCTATATCCGCCAAAGCTATCTACGATGAGCTTGCGGCCGGTTAGTCCGCTGTCGTGAAGCGAGCTGTGATTTACGTATCGGCCGGTCGGGTTGATGTAGATGAGCGTTTTGCTTTTATCGTAAAGACCCTTTGGCAAACCAGCGTCGTCGATGAGAGTTTGCACTAGAGCGCGCAGCTCCTCTATCTTCATCGTCTCGACGCAAGGGGCCGAAACAACGATAGTATGGATGCTTTGAGGCTTGCAGTTTTCAAAGTTGTCTTTGGTGCCATAGTCTACGGTAACCTGAGTTTTGATATCGACGCCCAGCTTATCGGGATTAGCTTTGGCAAATTTATAAACCTTATCGCAAAGCATCCTGGCGTAGGTTATGGCTGCTGGCATATACTCGTTTGCTTCGCAGCTAGCAAAGCCAAACATTATGCCCTGATCTCCAGCGCCGATCTCGCCGCCTTCTTGATCGACGCCTTGATTTATATCCGCACTTTGCTGATTTATGCAAACCTTTATCTCGACGTCGTCTGGGTGTAGGCACTGCTCTTTCGTAAATTTAGACTTGCCGTCGTAGCCGATTTTAGCCAATGCGTTTTTAACGATACCTTCGTAGTCTTTAAAGCTTAACTTGACCTTAGAGTTTATCTCGCCGCCTATTATAATGTTTTTACCCGCGACAAAAACTTCGCTAGCGACGCGACCGTTTGGGTCTTGCATCAAGATCGTATCTACGATGCTGTCGGCGATGATGTCGGCGCATTTATCCGGGTGACCCGGGCTCACAACCTCAGAAGTAAATAAATACATGCTTTTCCTTTATGAAAACTAATCTCGCAATTGTAACATTTCATAATAAAATTCAAATTAATCTCGCTCAAAGCTTGTAAATTCCACGCAAATTCGGCTATAATCCTAAACTAATATTAAATTTTAAGGCAAGGACACTAGAATGTTTAGCAAACTAGCAAAAAGGTTCGCCGACGGAAATTTGATCGTTCAAATTTTAATCGGCATAGCTCTAGGCGCCGTTATCGGCTTTTGGACGCACTATCAGTCGGCTCCATATAACGAGCTAATCGCAAAAGGCGTGAGCGACGCAGCTCAATTAGCCGCAGCAAAAAAAGACCTAACCGACGTAGCAAATTCGGTCGCAAACTCTATCGCCGTTTTGGGTAACCTCTTCGTCGGCGCGCTTAAAGCTATCGCTCCGATCCTGGTTTTCGTACTAGTTGCGGCATCTATTATCGTAAAAGAATTCGGCCACGCAAAAGGCATGCAAAAGGTAGTTACGCTTTACCTAGTCGGCACTTTTCTAGCTGCCGTGGTAGCGGTTGTAGCTAGCTTTCTTTTCCCGATGGAGCTTGTGCTAAAAGGCGTCGAGAGTGCAAATATGAGCGCTCCGCAAGGCATCGTCGATGTTTTAAAAGACCTCATCTTTAAGATGGTTCAAAACCCTATCAGCGCGCTTTCTAGCGGCAACTACATCGGCATCATCACCTGGGCCGTGGGAGGCGGTATCGCGATGAGATTTTGCACGCAAGAAACCAAAAAAGTATTCCAAGACGTTAGCGACGGCGTGACTAAAATCGTTAGATTTATCATCCGCTTGGCGCCATTTGGTATCTTTGGTCTAGTTACTATCAGCATCCACGAGACGGGCTTTGAAGCGCTTGCAGGCTACCTAAAACTGATCCTAGTTCTAGTAGGCTCCATGGCTTTCGTATCCTTCGTCGTCTACCCTGCGATGGTGTTTGTAGTTACCAAGAAAAACCCATATCCGCTTGTTATGACTTGCGTCAGAGAGAGCGCGGTTACGGCGTTTTTCACTCGTTCGTCTGCGGCAAATATCCCCGTAAATATGGCGCTTTGCAAAAAACTAGGCCTAAAAGAGGAGCTATACTCGATCTCTATCCCGCTAGGAGCCACTATAAACATGGGCGGCGCAGCCGTAACTATCGGTATCTTAGCGCTTGCGGCGGTAAACTCGATCCCGTCTATCACGGTTGATTTTGGCGACGCGTTACTACTTTGCTTTATCTCGGCCCTTGGCGCGTGCGGGGCTTCTGGCGTCGCGGGCGGTTCGCTACTACTCGTGCCGCTTGCTTGCGCGCTATTTGGTATCGGTAATGACATCGCGATGCAGGTTGTGGGCGTAGGATTTATCATCGGCGTGATACAAGACTCGGTAGAAACAGCCGTAAATAGCGCCTCAGACGTGCTTTTCACTGCCGTAGCCTCAGAGACCATAGAGTAAATTTAAGGCCGCAAAATGAACGTTTGGGACTTGACCCCGCTTTTTAAAAATGAAAAAGAGCTGGAGACTTCGGCTCTTTCGTTACAAAGCGAGTGCGAAAAATTTGAGGCGAAATACTCGGATAAGTTCTTAAATTTAAGCGACGAGGAGTTTCTCTCCGCGCTTAACGAGTATGAAAATTTGCTAGAAAACATCGCTCGCGTACAAATTTATGTGAGCCTAGTTTTCTCAAAAGACACCTCAAAGGGCGCGTTTTACGCCAAATTTGACGAGCTAAGCTCAAAAGCGCAAAATCATCTGCTCTTTTTTGAGCTTAAATTTAACGAATTTGACGAAGCTAGGCAAAACAAAATCATCGCTAAAAGCCAAAGACTTGGCTACTATCTAGATAGTATCGCAAAAGAAAAAGCCCACCAGCTAAGCCTAAAAGAGGAGCAAATTTTACTGCGCACGGCAAACACGGGCGCGGATGGCTTCTCGCGGCTTTTTGACGAGACGCTAAGCGCGCTTAAGTTTAAATTTAAAGGCGAGATGCTAGGCGAAGAGGAGATCCTGTCCAAGCTTCACAGCCCCGACAGGGCCGAGCGAAAAGCAGCCGCAAAGAGCCTTTCAGATGGTCTTGCGCCGCAGCAGCATCTGCTTAGCTACATCTATAATATGATAAAAACCAGCCTAAAAACTAGCTGCGAGCTGAGGAAATTTGATCTACCAGAAAGTCCGCGGCATTTCTCAAACCAAACGACCAAAGCCAGCGTGGACGCGCTAATAAAGGCCGCTGAGACGAGCTTTGATCTGCCGATTAAATTTTACGAGAAAAAGCGCAAAATTTTAGGCTTTAAAAAGCTCTACGACTACGATAGATACGCACCGCTGGGCGAGAGCAAGAGCGTTTACAAATTTGACGAATGCAAAAAAATCGTGCTTGAGACTTTTTCTAAATTTAGCCCGAAATTCGGCGAGATAGCCACTCGCGCATTTAAAGAGGGTTGGATCGACGTCTATCCGGCCGAAAATAAACGAGGCGGCGCCTTTTCACAATCAGGCGTCGCAAAAGCCCACCCATACGTGCTTTTAAACCACACCGACGAGAGGCGGGATCTTTTCACGCTAGCGCACGAGCTAGGTCACGCCGCGCATCAAAATCTGGCCTATGAAAGCGTCGGATTTCTAAACGCCGACACGCCGCTAACTACGGCAGAAACGGCATCGGTGTTTTGCGAGATGCTGGTTTTCGATCACGTCAAAAGCACGCTAAAAGGCAAAGAAAAAACCGCCCTACTCGCTGGCAAGATCGAGGATATCTTCGCCACGCTTTACCGCCAGATAAACTTTACGACCTTTGAGCGCCGAGTTCACGCGCATGATGGCGAGATCAGCGCCGAGGAGCTAAATAAAATTTGGCTCGAAGAGAGCGCCAAAATGTTCGGCAAAAGCGTCGCGCTAAACGACTACTATAAAATTTGGTGGAGCTATATCCCGCACTTTATCCACACGCCGTTTTACTGCTACGCCTACTCTTACGCACAGCTTTTGGTGCTGGCTATTTTTGGACTTTATAAAAGCGGCAAATGCGAAAATTTCGTGCAAATTTACACCGAGTTTTTAAGCGCGGGCGGCTCGCGCTCGCCAAAAGAGCTGGTCAGGATGTTTGGCTTTGATATCGAGGACGCGGCATTTTGGCAGATCGGCATAAACGAGGTTAGTAAGCTAGTGGAGGAGTTTTGCAAAGAAGCGTAGCGAACGCAAATTTGATGCGCTTTAAAACGTAAATTTAAAAGCGCGTCAAATTTGACTAGCCGAGAACCGAGTCAGGGACAGCAATAAATTTGAAGCTAAATTTTGCGTTTATTTGAAGCTAAATTCGGCGCGGCGATGGGCGGTAAATTTGAGAAAATGTACAAAAGGAGGCAAAATGCTTGATGAAATTTTAGACGACGAGAGATTTGCGGCGATGATGAAGGAGCACGTTTTTGAGTGCGTGGAGTATCTGTTAAAAAACGACCGCTCCTTTTCGGCGATGGCCAACCTTGATCTGGTTAAATTTAACCCCGAGCTGCCGGAGTATATTATGAGCACTTTTACGGCGCCCGTGATTGTCTTTACGCTTGCGGGCTATACTTTTAGCAGCGCCAAGCTAACTCCGGACGAGTTAAGCTTTGAGGCGGGATTTGGCAAAGAAAATTTCGCCAGCGTCGTTAGCTTTCCGCTTGGAGCGATCGTGCAAATTTTAGTTGAAAACAGCCCGATTTTGGTAAATTTTTCCATTTACAAATCTCAAAAAAATCAACTCGAAAAGTCGTTGTCGGCGCTAATGTCAAACCCAAACAATAAAGATCTGTTTAAAAAGTGAACAAAATTTACCCGCCGTTTTGCTCAAATAAGCAGCTTTATAGCGCTTACTGCGCTTTGCATTTGCTTTTCGACAGATACAGGCTTCATCTTAAATTTACTAAATTTGCTTAAGCAAAATATTATCTTATTTACAGCGGTTTCACTAATAATAACCACCTGATTTCTTAATATAAAAAATTGATTTATAATTTTTAAACTAAATTCTAATTTTTTAATCAAAGTATAAACAAATATTTATTATCATTTCGTCTTTATAGCAAATGAATATCAAAACTATCGTTAATAAGGACGGAAATGAATCATCTTAAATTTTCTCTTGCCACTTTGCTTCTTTTGTCAAATTTAAATGCAAAAGAAGCCGAAGTCGAGCTAAAAGAAGTAACGGTTAGCGGCGAAGCGGAGGCGCAAAGCGATCCGCTACAAAAAAAGGTCGGCCAAAGCGTAAAAAGCTCCAAAGAACTGACTAAAACGCAAGTTTCTGATAACAAAGACCTAGTGCGATACGAAACTGGCATAACGACCGTGGAGGCCGGGCGTTTCGGCCAGAGCGGCTACGCAATAAGAGGCGTGGAAGAAAACCGCGTAGCTATCACGGTAGACGGCCTACATCAGGCTCAAACGCTAAGCTCGCAGGGTTTTAAAGAGCTATTTGAAGGATACGGAAACTTTAACAACACCCGCAACGGCGTAGAGTTTGAAACGCTAAAACAAGCCACCATCTCAAAAGGCGCAGACTCCGTTCGCACGGGCTCAGGCTCTCTGGGCGGCTCCGTGATGTTTGAAACAAAAGACGCAAGGGATCTTTTGCTGGATAAGGACTATTTTTACGGCTACAAGGGCGGTTACAACACAGCCGATAACCAAACCATGCACTCGCATACCTTAGCCGGTAGGTTTAAGTGGTTTGACATCATGGCCGTACAAACCAAACGCAGACATCACGAAACGGAAAACTACGGCTACAAAGACTATGACGGCAGCGTGCTAGGTAGAACCAGAGAAAAGGCCGACCCGTACTACATCAAAAAGACGAGCAACCTCATTAAGCTAGGCTTCCAACCTCACGAGGAGCATAGATTTACATTTATGTCCGATACTTACAAAAATACCTCTAAAGGCAACGATCTCTCTTATACGCTCACTCTTTCTAGTAACGCAGATGAAGTTATCGGCAGGGGCTTAAGACACAACGACGATATGATGGATAGGAAAAATCGCGCTTTTGCCTATGAAAATTTTAGTGAAACTCCGTTGTGGGATACGATGAAATTTACATACTCCAACCAAAAAATCAAATCTCGCGCCAGAACCGAAGAGCACTGCCAAGCAGGCGAAAACTGCCCTGAGATTTCAAACCCTATCGGACTTCAGGTTAAAAACAACAAAGTAGTCGATAAATATGGCGGCGAAGTAACCTTGCAAAGAACCCAAGAAGTAGATCCGCAGTACGGCGGGCTAATGTGGGTAAACAGACTCGTAGATAGCCAAGGAACCGTCCATGATCAGAAAAATTTTAGCATTAGTCAAAATGTCGGCAACACGTGGCTGGACTGCTCCGTATTTGACTGCTCCAAGCCTAATATCGACGTGCTAAAATACGACTACGCCACCGAGCAATACATAAAATCAACCGTCCCGCTAGATAAAAGCTACACCGACGCGCGAACAGGTAAGACGTTTAAACAAAGCTCAGAAAGCGGATATCTCATCACTCCGTACGGCAAAGGCTACATAAGCCGCGACTGGAAAGAGCGAGATCTAGACACAAACACCAAGCAGTTTAACTTAGACTTTAATAAATACGCCAAAACCGGCGACGTAGAGCACGATATCGCATACGGACTAAGCTTTGCTAAAACCGAAAAATCCATGACAAATAAGCAAGGCTACGATACCACAAGCAACCAATGGTGGGCGCCTAAGACTCTAGGTACGGATTTTACCGGTACGCCGTATACGTGCGAAAACGCGCCGCTAACGCTACTTTACGCGCTTTGCCCTAGAACCGAACCGCTCACGTCGTTTTTAATCCCCGTTAAAACAAAAGAAGGCGCACTATACCTCAACGACGATATGCGCGTAAACGACTGGTTGGGGATAAATTTAGGCTACCGCTACGACAAGATAAAATATAAACCAAACTACATCCCGGGCTCTACGCCTAAAATCCCGGACGATATGGTGCTAGGTCTTTTCGTACCGTATAATCCTAGCCCAGAGCCAAAATGGTGGGACTACGCAGATAGAGACGAGTGGAAAATAGCCCACGACGCATGGAAGCAAGAAGCGCCAAACAACGCGCTAGCAAATATAAAATACATCGCTAGGGATAAAAAATTTACGAATAGCTCTTATGCTATCGGAGCCGACATCGATCCGCTGGATTACTTTAGAGTGCAGCTAAAATACTCCAAAGGCTTTAGAGCACCGACCACAGACGAACTATATCTAGCGTTTAAGCATCCTGATTTTACCATCCAACCAAACCCGGATCTAAAACCTGAAATAGCTAAAACAAAAGAGCTTGCATTGACGCTACATGAGGATAAAAGCTTTATAACCACTAGCTTTTTTGAGACCAAATACGATAACTTTATCGACCTAATCTCTCTAGGCACTAAAAGCTATGCCACGGGCGGCGGCGGAAATACCATACCTTTTGCGCTATACGGCAACGTAAACCGCAGCAAGGCTACCGTACGCGGCTTTGAGATAAACTCTATGTTGCATTTTGGTCAAATTTCAGACGCGCTAGAGGGCTTTCACGCTAGCTACAAGCTAACGATGCAAAAAGGCAGAGTACAAACGGGTAACGACGGCAAAGTACCGATGAACGCAATCCAGCCGACCACTGCGATCTATGGTCTAGGATACGCAAGCCCGGCGGATAAATTCGGCGCCGACATCTACGTAACTAACGTCGCATCTAAAAAAGCAAAAGACACCTATAATATGTTCTGGCGCCTAGACACCGACCCATACGGCAACCCGTACAATACAAACAGCCACTCTAAATGGCGAAGCAACGCCTACACCCTAGTAGATGTCGTAACTTACGTGCGCCCGATTAAAAATTTGACGTTTAGACTGGGCGTTTACAACCTAACCAACGAAAAATACATCACTTGGGACGCTGCGCGCTCCATAAGGCCGTTTGGCACCATGAACATGATCGATAGAACCACGGGACTAGGTATCAACCGCTTCTACTCTGCGGGAAGAAATTTCAGACTAAACTGGGAATTTACGTTTTAAGCCGCATTCTTATTCAGACGGGCTCTTTGCCCGTCTCCTTGATTTTATTTTTATACATTTTTCACTTTTAAATTTGACCGTAAATTTGAAGTTATAAAAATCGCCAAACCCAGATTGCTCCCGATTTGGCTTTACGCGAGAGTATTTAAATTTAGGCGCCGCAAAAAGCTAAATTTGCTCAAATTTGGCGCGTACGCTAAAGCGAATTAAAAATTAAAACTAGTCTTGATCTTTAGAAATTTATGTAGCACTTCCTCGTTTTCTTTTAACGCGGCGGCATAGACCGAGCGAGTGAGCTTAAATTTAGCGATATTTATCTCAAATAGTCTGCCGTTTTTTAGCTCGTTTTCGATCAAAAATCTCGGCAAAAACGCCACGTACGTATCGGCATGGTTTGACGCCAACGCGCGACAGACCATTATCGAGCCGTCTAGCGAATACGCCACGTCAAGCGCATGCGCGTCCACGCCGTGTTTTTGCAAGATATCATCCAGATAAGTTCGCGTCCTATCTTTGATAAATTTAAACTTGATAAGCTCCTCAGGCTTCACGCTTTCGGCGATTTTTTTATTTGAAACCAAAATAAGCTCGTAGTCAAATAGCTTTTTAACGAGCAAGCTGCTATCAAGCGACTGCTCAAGGATGATTGCGATGTCGCTGCGGCGGTCTTTTAGGTAGTTTATGAGCTCGTTTTGCTCCTTTATCCTGATGTCTAGCTCGCTGCCTACGCTTTGCGAGATTTTATCCAGCAGTATCGAGATGACCGCTTCGGCGATGAGCTGCGTGGTGGCGATTACTAGCGGTAATTTGTCCGTTTTTATACGCGCCAACTCGTCTTTAAAGCGAAACATAGCGCTCTCAAACTGAGTACAAAGCTTATAAAATTTCTCGCCCTCGTGAGTTAGGACGATGCCGTTTTTCTTACGCATTATTAGCGTGGTTTGTAGCATCTCCTCGAGCTTTTTCATCTGCAAGGTGACTGCGGGCTGCGAGATACCTAGAGCCCTTGAAGCCTTTGAGAAACTTCTTTCTTTCACTATCTCCATAAAGGTATAAAATTTACTAAAATCATTGATCATATCGGGCTCCTTATTATTATATCAGCTTATAAAATCATCTTTTTAATATTGTATTGATTTATATCTGAAAACGCTCTTAATCAGACCCAAATTTAAATCAGCGGCCATTTTTAAGCTTATTTTGTTAGAATTTAATCATTTTAATAAATAAAGCAGGAAATTTAATGCCCGATTTACTAGACGAACTCAACGAAAGCCAGCGCGAGGCGGCCTCGCATACCGACGGAGCGATGCTGATTTTAGCCGGGGCCGGCAGCGGTAAAACCAAAACCATCACCACTCGCCTAGCCTATCTCATAAGCAAGCTTGGCATCCCGCCGTCAAATACCTTAACGCTAACCTTCACCAACAAAGCCGCAAGCGAAATGCGAACCCGCGCGCTAAAAATGCTAGGCGACGCAGGTAAAAATTTCACTCCGCTGCTTTGCACTTTCCACAAATTCGGGCTTTTGTTTTTGAAATTTTACATCGACCGCCTAAAGCGCAAAAACAACTTCGTAATCATCGACACGGACGATAAAAAGCGTATCTTAAAAGGCTTTGAGGGCGATATCCCGACCTCGGTGCTAGCTAGCGAGATCTCAAATTTTAAAAACTCGCTTTTAAGCGTAGAAGAGGTACTAAATCACGGCGGCATGTTTGCAAACGGGCACAATTTCAAAGACGGCTACCACGCAAAGCTGGCAAATATCTACAAACTCTACGAGGAGTACTTGGCGGCAAACAACCTCGTGGATTTTGACGACCTGCTCTGCCTTAGCTATAAAATTTTAGACGAGGACGACGCTCTAGCGCGCGAGATCTCGCGCAGGTACGCCTACGTGATGGTGGACGAGTATCAAGACACCAACGACTTGCAGTACAAGCTCCTACGCAAACTCTGCCTAACGCACGAAAATATCGCGGTCGTTGGCGACGATGATCAGAGTATCTACGGCTGGCGCGGCGCAAAAATCGAAAATATATTAAATTTCAAAGATCAGTTTAAAGACGCAAAAGTCATAAGACTAGAGCAAAACTACCGCTCAACGAGTCAAATTTTACGCGCAGCAAACGAGCTCATCGATCACAACAGAAACCGCCTCGGCAAAGAGCTAAAAAGTACCAAAGAAGGCGGCGAGGACGTCGCGCTAATGGAATCAGACGACGAAACGATGGAGAGCCTAAAGGTAGCCAAACGCATCAAAAAGCTGCTTGATAGCGGCGCGCAGGCTAGCGATATCGCAATCTTGTACCGCATAAACGCCCTCTCCCGCTCGCTCGAAGAAGGTCTAACCAAAGAAAAAATCCCGTACAAAATGGTCGGCGGAGTTAAATTCTACGAGCGTGCCGAGGTCAAGGACGTCATCAGCTACCTAAGGCTAGTCGCGAACGAAAACGACGACTTCTCGCTAAAGCGCGTCATCAACCGCCCAAAACGCGGCCTAGGCAAAGTAAGCCTCGCAAAGATCGAAAAGATCGCCTTTGAGCATAAATTTTCGCTATTTGAAGCGATATCTAGCCTGGACGAAAACGACAAGGATCTAAGCAAAAAGATCGTCTCAAGCCTTGGCGAATTTGCGGCAAATTTAAGAGAGCTAAAAGAGTGCGACTCGCCCTATGAGCTAGTGGATAAACTAGAAGCCAAATTCGGCATCAAAAAATACTACGAGAGCTTGCCTGACGGCGCCGAGCGCGTGGCGAACATAGACGAGTTTTACGCTACGATCAAGGATCAAATCAAGCAAAACCCAAGCTTTTCTATCGAGGAGTTTTTAAACGAGATCGCGCTGCAAAGCGAGCAGGATAATATCGGCGGCGAGGCAATCTCGATCATGAGCATCCACGCTAGCAAAGGCCTTGAGTTCGAGCATCTTTTCGTTATCGGGCTTGAGGAAGGGTTCTTCCCGCTCCTTGGCGACGGCAGCGACATCGAGGAGGAGCGACGACTAGCCTACGTCGCCATCACCCGCGCTAAAAAAACGCTAACGCTAAGCTTTGTAAATTCGCGCTTTTACAAAGGTCAGCGAACGAGGCTAGAAAAGAGCAGATTTTTAAGCGAGGCCGGCGTTTGCAGCGGTAGCCTCATCATCCAGACGCAAACGCAGACCGCCGGCGAATACAAAAAAGGCGACCTCGTCAAGCATAAAATTTTTGGCATCGGGCGCGTGACGGCGGTAACGAAGATCAAAAAAGAGCTAAAACTAACGATAAATTTCGGCGGAATCAGCCGTGAGATAATGTCTAGCTTCGTCGAAAAAGCGGTGTAAAATGGGTAAATTTGAGGCTAGTCGCGCCAAATGCGGCGTTAAATTTGATCAAATTTATGCGCTCAAATTTGACGCTCTATGCTTAAATTTAAAAAGCAACGCAAATTTAACGCAACCTCCAAAGGTCAAATTTAAATGAACGCGCTTTTTGTCGCAAACAAGCCAGCTGGCATAAGCTCAAATCATTTTTTAAGCAGGCTAAAGCGTAAATACGGCGTCAAAAAAGCGGGCTTTTCCGGCACGCTTGATCCATTTGCCAGCGGTTGCCTCATCGTGGCTCTGGGCAATCACACGCGGCTTTTTAACTACATAGATAAAACGCCCAAAATTTACGAAGCGACCATGTGGCTGGGTGCAACTAGCGCTAGCTTAGACAACGAAAACATCGAGGAAATCCAGCTTTGTCCGCCGTTAAATTTAGCCGACATAAAAGCGGCGCTAGCCGAGCTAAAAGGCGAGATCGCCTACGTACCGCCCAAATTTAGCGCCAAGCACATAGACGGCAAGCGCGCCTATGAGCTAGCAAGAGCTGGCGAGGAGTTTGAGCTAAAAAGCCAAACGATGAACGTTTTTGATGTAAATTTGACTGCGTATATGCATCCTTTTTTGAGCTTTCGCATTAGCGTTAGCGAGGGCTCGTACGTGCGCTCGTATGCTCAAATTTTAGCCGCAAAGCTTGGCGTAAAAGCAACTCTAAGCGCGCTAAAACGCGTGAGCGAAGGTAAATTTATTTACGAAAACGAGCGATTTTTAAATCCGCTTGATTTTATCTCATTGCCGCGAAACGAATATCTAGGCGACCCCGCAGACGTAATGCTGGGCAAAAAACTGAGCGCCGAGGGGCTAAAATTTGGCGCCGAGGGGCTATATTTAATAAACTTTGATGAATTTTTTAGTATCATTGAAATCAAAGACGAAACCGTAACATATAAACTAAATAAGGTCGAAAAATGCTAATACTCGCAAGAAAAGAAGACGAAAGCATAATGCTGGGAAACGATATCAAAATCACGGTTGTAGGCATCTCAAAAGGCGGCGTAAAAATCGGCATCGACGCGCCTAAAAATATGATGATCCTGCGCTCGGAGCTAGTAGAAGACGTAGCGGCGGAAAACAAACAAGCCCTAAACGGCGCGGGCGAAGCGAGCCTAAAAGAGCTCAGCGATAAAATCGTAAAATAATGAAAAGCTACGCGAAAATCAACTCCTTTTTAAAGATCGTCGGCACTCGCGGCAACTACCACGAGATCGTCTCTCGCTTTGTTTTGCGGCGCGAGATTTACGACGAAATTTTCTTTGAAAAAGCGGACGGCTTCACGCTTGAGTGCGATAACGAAAATATCGAAAACAATATCGTTTTAAAGGCCAAATTTGAGCTTGAAAAAGCGGGCTTTAAAAACGAGCTGGACGAGTTTTTCGTATCGCATAAAATCGTGATAAAAAAGCAAATCCCGCTAGGCGCGGGTCTGGGCGGAGGCAGCTCAAACGCGGCTACGTTTTTAAAGATGGCAAACGAGGAGTTAAATCTAAAACTAACTCGCGAAAATTTGATGAAAATAGGCGCAAATATCGGAGCGGACGTGGCGTTTTTCGCTAGCGATTTCGAGGCGGCAAATGTCGGCGGTATCGGCGAGATAATAAGCGAGTTTAAAGACGAAGTGTCCGCCATAGAAATTTTAACGCCTGACGTATTTTGCTCGACGCCCGCGGTTTACGGCGAATTTAGGGCAAATTTTATGGATAGTATCGATGTAAATTTGGCGGTAAAAATGCGCGAAATGACGACTGCGCAGCTGCTGGAGCGATACGAAAATCACAAACTAAACGATCTTTTTGCGCCGTGTTTTAAAATTTATCCGCAGATGGATAAATTTAGGGATTTTTTCCTAAGCGGTAGCGGCGCGAGCGTGTTTTTCTTAAAATAAAAAGGTAAAAAATGGGTAAGGATTTAGCCAAAAATAAAAAGGCTCTGTTTGACTTTAGCATCATCGAGACCTTCGAAGCGGGCATCGTGCTAAAGGGCAGCGAGGTAAAGGCTCTGCGGGCGGGCCGAGCAAATCTAAAAGATAGCTTCGCGCGCGTGATAAAGGGCGAGCTGTTTTTGCTAAACGCGCACATCAGCCATCTAAACACGACGCACTCGGCGTTTCGCCCGGACGAGCGAGCTCCGAGAAAACTACTGATGCACCGCAAGCAGATAGATAAAATTTTCGGTCAAGTCACGCAAGATGGCCTCACGCTAGTGGTTTTAGCGCTCTATCTAAACGATAAAAACATCGTAAAGGCGCGGGTTGCGCTAGCAAAAGGTAAAAACCTGCACGATAAGCGCGAGACGATAAAACGCAAAGAAGCCGACAAAGAAGCGCGCGCGGCGATGAAAAAATATGCTTAAGGAAAATCGGTGCCGTACGTAAATATAAAAATCACAAAAGAAAAAGAAGCCGTAACTGCCGAGCAAAAGCGCGCGCTCATAGCCGGCGTAACGAAACTGCTGGGCGATACGCTAAAGCGCGACGCGAGCAGAACCGTCGTCGTGATAGAGGAAGTTAGTACTGACGACTACGGATTTGGCGGCGAAAGCATAACCGAACTAAGATCAAAACAAGGAAAATAATATGAAAAAAACTATGAAGGCGATTTTGGCGGCTTTGGCCTGTGTGGTATTTCTAGCAGGCTGCGGCGAGGACGAGACGGCGAAGGCTCCCGTAAAGATAGAGGGCTATAAAACGGGCGAGGAGATCGCGCTAAAGAGCGTGTTTGGCAAAGACCTCACGCTAAAGCGCGTCGAAGGAGGATTTGTTATCAAGGGCGACGAGGATAAAATTTTGATGTTTGATATATTCGGCACGTTTTGTCCGCCGTGTCAAAAAGAAGCTCCCGATCTCACCAAATTTCAGATCGACAATCTAAACGATTTTACGATCGTGGGGCTAACGCACTTTGAAAACGTCACGAACGAGTACGTAGTAGAAAATTTCGCGCAAAAATACAACGCCTTTTACTTTATCTCAAACGACATAAAGACAAATGACAAGCTTTCGGCTCAAATTTTAGAGGATATAAAATACGAGCGACTCGAGAGCGTGCCGATAAAAATGGTGCTAAAAGGTGGCGTATATCAGGAGCTAACCGACGTAGATAGTGGAAAATTCGGCGTGAAATACTACCTAGGCGGCATCCATCTAGACGCGATGACGAAGGATTTTGAGAGAATAAAAAATGCCCGCTAAAACCGCCACCGAGCGGGAGCACGGCATAGACGTAAAGGAAAAACCGGAATTTCCGCGTAAATTTAAGGTTGTTTTACTAAACGACGACGTTACGAGTATGGATTTCGTCGTGAGCGTGCTGGTCGAGATTTTTCACCATACAGCCCAAAGCGCGGTAACGGTGATGTTAAAAATCCACAACGAAGGCAGCGGAGTGGCGGGCATCTACAATAAAGAGATCGCCCAAACCAAACAAAACCAAACGCTAAAAGCCGCCGCCGCCGCGGGCTACCCGCTAAAGGCCGTCGTCGAGGAAGAATAGGCCGCAAAAATGGGCGCGCAAAAGGCGCAAAGAGGAGGAAATGATGTTTGACTCGGATTTAAGCTATCTTTTGGAAAAGGCCGGGCAGTTTGCCTACTCGAATTTTCACGAGTATCTAACCAGCGAGCACGTGCTTTTCGTGCTGGTAAATTTAAACGAAGAGACTAGAGATATCCTAGCCGACGCGGGTCTAACCGACGTCGAGGGACTAAAAAGCGATCTAAAAAACTATCTACTGCAAACCAACGAGCAGGTGCCGCACCACAAACAGCCGCGCATGACGGTGCTTTTGGAACAAATTTTTAAAGAGCTAAACACAGAGCTAAAAGATAAAAACGTCGGTATCAGGGATTTGCTCTTTAAAATCGCGGCCAGAGGCGACACGTACGGGGCTAAAATTTTAGAATTTTACGACGTCGATCCGCAAAAGATCAAGCAATCAACAAAAGACGACAAGCAGGCTCGCGCCAAAAACTTCCAAAACCTTGCCAAATACTCGTCAAATTTAACCAAACTAGCCGCCAAGGGCAAAATAGACCCGATTATCGGGCGAGAAAACGAGCTAGTAAGGCTAATGCAAACACTAAGCCGCCGCAAGAAAAATAATCCAATCCTAGTAGGCGAAGCGGGCGTGGGCAAGACCGCCGTTGTAGAGGGGCTTGCGCTAAAAATCGCAAACGGCGAAGTGCCGCAACGCCTAAAACAGGCGCAAATTTTCGCACTAGATATCGGCGCGATGATAGCTGGTACGAAATACCGCGGCGACTTTGAAAAACGTCTAAAAGACGTGATGGACGAGGTGGCCGAGCAGGAGGACGCGATAGTTTTTATCGACGAGATCCACACGATCGTGGGCGCGGGAGCTACAAACGGCGGCGGGCTTGATATGTCAAATTTACTAAAGCCAGCGCTTGCAAACGGCTCACTGCGCTGCATCGGAGCGACGACTTACGCAGAGTATCGCAGCTTTTTTGAAAAAGAAAAAGCCCTCTCGCGCCGATTTGCTAAAATCGACGTCGTAGAGCCGAGCACAGACGAGAGCGTCGAGATCCTAAAAGGGCTTCGCGCCAAATACGAGAGCTTTCACGGCGTCAAATTTAGCGACGAAATTTTAGCTAAAAGCGTGGAGCTAGCTAAAAAATATCTAAACGATAGATTTTTGCCAGATAGCGCCATCGATCTAATCGACGAGGTCGGCGCGGCTCTAGCCCTGCAAAACAGAAGCAAAACCGTAAAAATGTCCGATCTAAGCACGGTTTTGAGCAAGATGGCAAATATCCCAGATACCAATCTAAAATCAGACGCCGCGGCAAATTTGAAAAACCTAGCACAAAGGCTAAAGTCTGAAATCTTCGGTCAAGACGAAGCCATAGACGCTCTAGTAGCGGCGATCAAGCGCTCGTATGCAGGGCTAAAGCAGCCAAACGCGCCCGTTGGAGTATTTTTATTTACAGGCTCAAGCGGCGTGGGTAAAAGCGAGCTAAGCGCGGCTCTAGCGCGAAATTTGGGCGTGCATTTCGAGCGGTTTGATATGAGCGAATACATGGAAAAGCATAGCGTCTCGCGTCTCATCGGCGCGCCTCCGGGGTATGTCGGGTTTGAAGAAGGCGGCATACTCACAAACGCCGTTAAAAAGCACCCTTATAGCGTGATTTTATTTGACGAGATCGAAAAAGCTAGCGACGAGATGATAAACGTCTTTTTGCAAATTTTTGACAGCGCGAGCCTCACGGATAACACGGGCGCAAAGAGCGATTTTCGCAACGCCGTCATCATAATGAGCTCAAATTTGGGCTCAAAAGAGGCGCCGACGCTGGGCTTTAGCAAGGACGAAAGCGGCAAAGCGGACTCGGCGGTAAAGGGATTTTTCAGCCCTGAGTTTCGCAACCGCATCGATAAAATCGTGCATTTTAACGACCTTGGCGAGGACGCGCTAGGCCTCATCGCGCAAAAAATCATTAACGAGATAAACTCAAGCCTCGCCGAGAAAAAAGTCGTCATAAAAGCCTCCGCCGAAGCTAAAAAATACCTCTGGCAAAAGGGTTATAGTAAAGAATTCGGCGCGCGAAATCTAAAACGCCTGGTCCAAGACGAGATCTCGACCAAGCTTAGCGACGAGATACTTTTCGGTGTGCTAAAAAACGGCGGCGTCGCAAATATCATGCTAAAAAACGGCGAGCTGGCGTTTAAATTTGAAGCCACAAAATAAGCGGTCGCGGGGTCAAATTTGCAAAAAATCTATAACTTTCCCGACCCCGCAAAAGCCCCAGCAAACTCCCCTCTAGCCCTCGGCGGCGATCTAAGCGCGCAGGCGCTTTTGCAAGCTTACGACAAAGGCATTTTCCCGTGGTTTTTGCCCGGCGAGCCCATATACTGGTGGTCGCCAGACCCGCGCGCGGTGCTGATTCCAGGCGAAGTGCACGTGCAACAAAGCATAAAATCCGCGCTTAAAAAATTTGAAGTACGGTTTGATTACGACTTTGAAAATTTCCTAAAAATCTGCAAAAGCGAGCGCGAAAAACGCGAATCCACATGGCTATCGGGAGATATCGTGCGCGCCTACGTAAATTTGCATCGTCTGGGCATATCGCATAGCGTAGAGGTTTATGAGGACGGCGAGCTGGCGGGCGGACTTTACGGGCAAATTTTTGGCAAGGTCTTTTGCGGAGAGAGTATGATCAGTCTAAAAACCGGCGCGTCAAAAGTCGCCCTCATCTCGCTTTGCCGCGCTTTAGAGCCGTTTGATTTTCTCATCGACTGCCAGGTTATGAACGATCATCTAAAATTTATGGGCGCAAAAGCGATGAGGCGAAGCGAGTTTTTATCCAAATTTAACGAACTAAAAAATCAGCCTAGCGGGTTTGGCGAATTTAAAAATTTAGCCTAAATTTGGAACGTCTTTTGCTTATTATCTCGTAAAATTTAAAGAAAAAGGCAAGAAAATGTTCGCAGGCATCCAAACCTCAAAATCAAAACCGCTCGTAGAAAGCGCGCTGGCAAGCAGAAATTTACGCCAGCAGATGATTTCTGGCAACATAGCAAACATCGACACGCCTTTTTACAAAGCCCGCGATATCGCGTTTGAAGCGGCCCTATCGCAAACAGCGCAAGAGATCTACGGCAAAGACGAAAATAAAATTTTAAAACTCGCGCAAACAGACGGTGCGCACTTTCCTCGCGTGGATTTTCCGGCGTCAAACGGGGCGACGATATTTTTACGCGACGGACACATGGCACGAAACGACGCAAACACCGTCGATCTAGACGTGGAAACAACTGAGCTTAGCAAAAACGCGATAATGGTAACCGCACTTGATCGCGCCATGAGGCAAAGCGGCCAGATATTTAAAAACGTGATCGACGCTAGCAGTAAAATTTAAGGATAGATTATGAGCAATTATTTAAGCGACTTTGATATCAGCGGATACGGACTAAGCGCCCAGCGCTTTAGAATGAATGTCATTAGCTCCAATATCGCCAACGCAAATACTGTGCGAACGGCGGAAGGCGGTCCGTATAGACGCCGCGAGGTGATATTTAAGGCGGTTGATTTTGATAGCGTACTAAACAACGAAGTGGCGAAAAAACATAACTTGCTCGAATACGAGAACCCGTTAGACGATAAATTCTATACAAAAGACGCAAAACCTGCTATAATGAGCGTCGTAGTTGACAAGATAGTGCGCGACGATAAGGATTTTAAGCTAAAATACGATCCGTCTCACCCAGACGCCGACGCGAGGGGCTACGTAGCGTACCCAAACATCAATCCCGTCATCGAAATGGCGGATCTAATCGAAGCCACGCGTGCCTATCAGGCAAACGTTTCGGCATTTCAGTCGGCTAAAACGATCGCTCAAAGCGCGTTAGAATTATTACAAGGTTAAATTTTATGACAAATATAGATAAAATCGGCTCGGTCGCTTCACCGTTTGAAAAAAAAGAAGCAAAAACTCTACAAAATCAAAAAGGCGAGTTAAATTTTGGCGACGTACTAGATAGCTCGCTAAAAGAGCTAAACGAGATACAAATAAACGCAGACAAAGCCATCGCCGATCTAGCTACGGGCGAGGTAAAAGATCTACATCAAGCAGCCATCGCCATCGGCAAGGCCGATACGTCGATGAAACTCATGCTAGAGATCCGCAACAAGGCCCTAAGCGCATACAAAGAAATCTCAAGAACGCAAATTTAAACCTTGAATCAGCGAAAATCAAAAACAATCGCTTTATTTGCGTTTATTCTGTTTTTCATCTGCATATTTTTGGTAGTTATCTTTTACCGCGCAAATATCGAAAGACGACTGCCAAAACTAGAAACTAGCGACATAAACACGGCCCTACGCGGCAACATAATAACAAAAGACGGCTTTAGTATCACCGGCAGCCAAAAGCTCTACAAAGTGATGGTAGATACTAGAAACATCGACCCCGATAAAAAAGATCTATTTATCAAGCTTTACTGTATATATAGCGGCGACGATATCAAGCGCGTAACTAAAATCATCAACAGCCAAAAAGGCGCCGTTACGCTATCCTATAAGATCGATGCCAAGGGCGCGGCGTATCTACAGGAGCTATCAAAAAAGCTGTATAGAAAAAAAATCTTTATCCCGTACGAAGACCCTAGCACAGGAGCTGCGATACTGCGTAATATGAGCATAATAGAAAGCGGCGAAAGTAGACAATACGTCGCAGCCGACGCGCTCACGCCAATGATAGGCTACGTAAAAAAGGTCGAAAAAGACGGTATCACCAAAACAGAGGGCGTAAAAGGCGTAGAAAAAGCCTACGAATACTACATCTCCTCGATCCAAGATGCCAAACTGATAGGCCCGAAAGATATCGGAAACAACATCATCTTAACCAGCGATTCAAATTTAGCTAACCGCGTGGACGGATACGATATCATCCTAAACGCCTCGCTAAAATTTCAAACTAGGCTAGAGCAAATCATTGACGAAAAAAAGGAATTTTTAAATGCAAAAGAGATAATAGTAGGCGTCATGGACTCAAAAACTGGTGGCCTACTAGCGCTTGCCAGCACATCACGCTACAGCCCGTCAAATATCAGAAAACAAGACTACAAATCGCTAAACTCCTCGGCAACCGAGTATGCATACGAGGTCGGTTCGGTATTTAAACCGTTTATTTTCGCCATTCTTTTAGCAAATGATAAAATCAATCCGCTCGAGCGAATAAACACCTACAACGGCGTCTACCAGCTAGGCAAACGCACGATAAAAGACACGCACCCAGAGCCATTTCTCACGGCTGAGGATATCATCGTATACAGCTCAAATATCGGCATGATACAGATCGCCCAGCGTCTAGACGGTTCTCAAATTTACTCAGGGCTTTTAAATTTCGGCTTCATGCAAAAAACAGGCATCGACATGCCGTACGAGCAAGTTGGAAATATGCCGCCAGCAGCCAAGCTAAATTCACAAATTTACAAAGCCACGATCAGCTATGGATACGGTTTGCAGGCGACTTTTATCCAGCTTTTAAAGGCGTATAACGTATTTAATAACAAAGGCGTAATGGTAACGCCAAAGGTCGTAGACTCGCTCTATAAAGACGGTAAATTTTTCGTCGTAAACGACCCTAAACCCGTCGAAGCAATAAGCCAAGAAGCAGCCGAAAGAATGAAACATATTTTAATAAAAACCGTTGAAATCGGTACTGGCAAAAGAGCAAAAGTGGAGGGACTAGAAATCGGCGGCAAAACAGGCACTGCGCATATCGCCACGACCGGAGGCTATGCAAATACCTATAACGGCTCGTTTTTTGGATTTGTTAACGACTCACAAGGCAACAGCTACACGATAGGAGTTTTAGCCAGAGAGCCAAAGAAGCCGTATTATTATTTTGGCGCCCAGAGTGCGCTACCGACATTTAAAGCGGCCATAGAGTTGATGGTAGAAGAGGGATTTTTAAAACCGGATGAAAATTTGACAACCCTAGAGCAGGCTGCTCCGCCCGCAGAAAATACAGAGAAAAAAAATACAAAATCAAATTCCAAAAATAAACAAAAAAAGAATTAACTTTCACGCATTTATATGCCATTTAATATTGATACACTCTATTTAAATACGTTTCAATACTTATCTATGCTCAAATCTTTACGTCCCTCCTCCTCCGACAGCCGCCTTGCCTAGCGATAAATATCACAATACGGCAAATGATAAAATCAAGCGTAGCTGCAAAAATACTTTCATGATTTTATTTTTTAGTTTTATCACATTTCTATATTTACTCCCAATTTAATACTACATTAGACAAATGCAACTCTTGCGTCATTTTACTCTTACCCATAATGAATCCAATAAAGCAACTTCGTATCACATACAACGCATCCAAGCACATCCTTACAAATTATATAAATTAAACTGAAAGATTTTTGTATAAAAACGCAAACATGCAAACTGGGCGAATAACCGTCGCTTGGGCAATCTTTATGGGCACGTGAACGCCGCATAAAACAGCGCGCAGAATTTCTCGCGATTTTGTAAATTATCGTATGAAATGAGAATTTTAGGTCAAAGAAAAAAGAGCGAGATAAGTGCGTAGTGGTGGGGGTTTGAGATGAGATTTTTCTCATTTCAATGAAATTGACAAAGTGTTGAAAGGGGTTGCGAACAGTTGACAAAAATCATACACTTTGGCGACAGCGGTTAGAAAAGCGTAAAAAAGTGTTTAGAGCAGCGATAGAATGGGCGTTATATCGTTTAAGCAAAAAAGCACAAAAAACGGTTAAATTTTTAGCCCTCGCCCCAAATACGCCATTATGAGCCATTGTATCCGCACCGCAAAATTCGGAGTGTCTTTTTTAAGTTTTTGGCATTAAGACACATTAAGACACAAAAAATGTGCCTTAATGTGTCTTAATTAAAAAAGCATGTGTCTTAATGGATTTTTTGGATTAATCATCATTGTAGAAATATCTTAAATGATACATTTTATCACCTTGCCGACAATTTGGCAAGATCCGCAAGTATCTTCGTCCAACTCAAAACTCTCATAGTCTTTGTTTGTGCTTTTGATATATAGATTTCCGCGCGGCGTTTTTTGAAGTATTTTAACCATAAGATTGTCGTTGTACATAATCACATACAGCCCGTCGCCCTTAAATTCTTTCATTTTTTCAAAAATAACCCAGTTGTCGGGATGAAGCATCGGCACCATCGAATAGCCGTCTACTTGCGCCATACGTAGTTTTTCATTTTTCATTATAGTTTTAAAGAAAGTGGCAGGAACAAAAAACCTCTCATCCTCGTCTATAACGTCGACTTCCGTTATGTCTACGCTCGTACCCGCGCCGACCTTTTGATTTAGTTTTTTTATCCAGTATCCATTTACCACTTCATCGGCATTATATTCGTTTTTACGAATACCATCCAACAGGAAATCCATAGAAGTATCATATTCGTCGGCTATTTTATACAAAATATCCATGGGCACCTTATCTCTCTCAATCCAGCCCGCAATTGTAGACGGCGTTTTACCTATTTTTTGTGATAGCTGATTTCTGTTTTTTACACCTACAATCTCATAAATTCTATCCAATATTTCCCCTGCTGCCATGCGCTCACCTCTATATTTTGATAAAATATTCGTATTTTAAGAATATTTTTATTGACTTATTCGTAAAAAGCGAATATAATACTTTCAAACATTCGAAAAATTATATCTCATTTGAGATTAAAAGTTTCAAAGGTTTGAAAAATAGTTCTTTAAATTTTCATTGTTAAGGTAAAAAGGGAGATCCTATGGACGATTTTGTTTGGTGGATAGTATTCGTACTATGCAGCTATGCGTTTTTGTTTGATGAATAGTTCTCCGCCAGAGGGCGGAGAAGAAGGCTATTTTTTGTCTTTATCGCCGGATGTCGCGGTATCAGTCTGGTTTTGGTCGCTTGACGTGATATTGTAGCCGCCACCTTCGGTCCAAGACTCGTTATTGATGCTTTCGCGATTATTTGCTTGCAATACGGCCGGCTTAATCTCTGCAACGGATTTAAAAGCCGGACGAGTATCATTGGTTAAATCGGTACTAACTTTGACGTCTTTTTGTTCTTCAGCCATATTTTCACCTCCTTTCATGGGATATATAGAAACGACTGCGAGAGAAAAAATAAAAAACAATGTAGCAAGAGATAGATATATAGCGCGTCTTAGCATTTTACCGGCTTTAGCCATGCTTTTTGCGGCGATGTCTAAAGCTTTTGTCGTGACGTCAAGCATAGCTATCAATCCATTGACGTGTTCATAATCGTCTTGATTGATATTGTCTCGAAAATAGTTATTATCAAGGTGCGCGGTGGGTCTATCGGCGCTTTCTTTAATAGCCATCAAGCAGACGATCGCCGTGCAGATAACGGTTAGCGAAATAAGAACTAAAAAATACGCTTGACATACATTAATTATTCTGTCAGGTTTTACGAAGTAAAAAACGGCACCCAAGGAACTAAACGATAGCCATAAAAACATCCTTATCAGGGTAAGCTGAAACGGGATTATCGAGGTAGTTATATTATCTAAGTCTTTGCGCTTGGCTTCAAGATTTAGTTTTAAATTTTTTTCGTAGTTTTCTATCTTTTTTGCGGCTAAATTCTTATCGCGAATGTCCAGATCGATCGCTGATTTTTCAGGGCACTTATCGTTTGCGGCTTTGGCGCGGCATTTTAAAAAACCAAACATCAAAAACTCCTTTTGCGGTTCTTATAGTTAATAAACATTATAGCGAGCAAGGACTTAAAATTTTTACTTTAACAATGAAAAAACAAGAAAGGAGCGCGAATGATAAAGCAGTATTTCAAAGATAACTGCATAAGCATAAGGCAGTGGGCAAAAAAACACGATCTCAGCGAGCGCACTACCTATATGGTAATAAACGGTCAGGTGCTAGGCGAGAAAAACCATGCGACTTCAAGAAAGGTGTTTGAGGCGCTTTTGTCCGAGGGCATAATCAAAGAACTTCCGAGCGCCCTAAAAAGCGAGCGAGAAGAGAGTAAGGCCAGCTAAATGATATACGTCGAAACTGCCGCGGCTGCTGAGATTTTTTGCGTCTCTTTGAGCGCTCTCAAAGAAGCTACCAGGCGTAATTCCGCTAAATACCCATTCATCCGCATAGAGGGCGCGGGCGCGAGAAGCCGCGGAGGCGTGAAGCTACTGTTTGCGGTGGAGATCGCCGGTGTCGATGCGGCGATAAATATCGGAAAAATAGATAAAGATATAGACGTATACTTGCCAGATAACGCACAAGAGTGCGGATATAGAGCCGTAAAATTTAGCGAATTTTCACGGGCGGATGAGGCCTTTAGGGTAAATTTGGGAAATAACGCATCCGTCCGTCCGTTAAAGTTCGTTAAAGGAGAAGAGTATGGAAGCGGGCGAGATAATAATGCTGCTATCGCTAACGATCTTGTTAGTAGGCGCGATAGGAGCCGTGGGGCTAGTGGTGCTCGGGATACTGGCGCAAGTCAAGGAAATGAGGAAGTAAACGCCGTTTATACGGTCTCTAACCTAGAGGAGTTAAAAAGTGGAAGTATTGGTTTGGATCATAGCGGCGACCTTGCTGCTGGGCGGAAAAATAAAAATCTCGACGCCGTCGCTAATCGTGATCTGCGCCACCATAGTTCTAGTGAAGATAATAGAGCGGCTCTAGCTCGCAAAGCCCTAGATAAGTCAGAAGTCCTAGGCTACGCCAAGCTATACGGCGTAAAGGCCGCGGCGCAGGCTTTCGGGGCAAAAGAAAAGAGCATATACCGCTGGCAAAAAGAGTTTGCCCAAAAAGGCGGCGAGGCCTTGGAAGATAAAAGAGGCGGGACGTCGAAAGCTAACGTAAAAATGATAAAGGACGCGATACTGTCCATCGGAACGGCGCAAAAGACTAGCTGGTGGATGGAATACTGCCGCAGATACGCGCTATCTAAGGGGCTATATTTTGATATGTTCGCGCCTCTTAGCGCCGATATTAGCCGCTCGACCTTTTTGCGCCACGCTTCAAATATAGCCAGCAAGGACTACGAGGTCAGGACCTTTTTACGCGCGGGCAGGGACGGACTAAACACAAACATATCCATAAAACGCAACTACCTCAAGGTAAACGAGGAGTGGCAAGTAGACGCTACTCCGTATGATTTCATGTGCCTTGACGAAAATGGCGAGCCTGTGCGCTATACGGCCGTGGGCATCATAGACGTAGGCGGCGAAATGCGCGTATACGACCTGTGCGACAGTCCTAACGGATATGCCAACGTGCGGCTTTTGAAAAAAGCGCTTAAAGAGATGGGGCGACCAGGATACATAAAAGGCGACCATGGAAAGGACTATGTGGGTAAGCACTTCCAAGGGGTGCTAAAGCGCCTTGGGGTGCAATACGCAAAAGCGCCTAAATTTACCGGCAAGGCAAAAGGAAAGATAGAAAGATGTCATAAGGAGATACAGGATTTCTTCGAGGGTTTACCGGGCTTTTTAGGCCATAACGTAGGCGATAGGGCGCTGAGGGAAAAGCAAGCCGAGGATAAGGCCGCGATGCTAAGCGGAGCTAAAACCAACATCAAAAACCTAATGACGCGCGATCAGATGCAAACGATGATGGATAGGTGGTGCGAGAGCTTCAAAGGAAGCGAAGAGATAGAGGAATTCAGCTTTGACGAAAGGGTTTTCGGAAGAAGCGAAGAAAAAATCTTGCAGGCCGAGGGATTTAGCATAAACGGGCTTAAATTTACCGACCTTGAAGTGTTTAGGCACGCAAAAATAGGCGATAGGCTCGAAACCATCGAAAATATAGACGACGCCAGCGTCTATCACGTCTATAAAGACGGAGAGTATATCTGCGACGTGGTGAATCAAGACGTAGCCAAAATGTCCGCCGAAGAGGTCAAGGCGGCGCAAAAAGAATACGAAAAGCGCGTTATCCGCCCGACCAAAGCGTATATCCGCTCGCTACAAAACGAGAAGGACGGATACTATAAGGCCGATGCCGAAAGAAGACTCAAAGAGGCAAGAAAAGGCAAGGCCGAGGTTATTAAAAAGGATGAAGCCAAGGTGGTGAGCAAGATAGAGCAAGAGGCCTCCGTAGGAAACAACGTCATCTACCTACCCGATCCCGCGGACGCGATCAAGAGCTTAGAGGGATAAAAAAATAAGATATTTGCGAACACTTGTTTTAAAAGGTCGATATATAGGGCTTTTGTGGCGGTGCAAGTGTTCGCATATGTGTTATTTTTAAATGCGAACACTAAAAATTTAAGGAGTTTTTATGGACTTAAAAACGCAGTTTGAAGAGTATCAAAGATCGGGCGGCAGCTTTAGAAAGCTCGCCGAGGTGCTGGGTATAAAAAATCATACCTACGTGACGCTTGCGATCAACGGATGGGGAGATTTTAAACTCTCAAGCGAGAGAAAGGCCGAGGTAGAGGAGAAGATAGCGGCGTTTTTTAATTCGAAGCAGCTCAAAATCAGTTCGAAATACGACGAAATTTGCGAGAAAGCCGACATCATCCCGTTTAACAACACGATAACCGTGATAGCTAGCGTAATAAAGGCCGTGCGCCAAAAGGCCCTGATGAAAATCACGGCCAAAAGCGGCACGGGCAAGACTACGGCGCTAAGAGCCGTATGCGCTGCTATGCCTCAAAGCGTGATGATAACCGCATACGACGGCATAAGCAAAAAAGAGATACTAGAGGAGCTAGCGGAAAGTATAGGCGCCAAACCCACCTCAAGATCGCAACAACACCTAATGAAAGCCATAAAAGAGCAGCTAAGCAAAGGCGGCAAGGTGATCGTGATAGACGAGGCGAATTTCTTAAGCGAAAAGAGCTTGGAGCAGATCCGCCACATACAAGAGTGCGCTCTATGTCCTATCGTGCTAGCGGGCACCGAGGCGCTGGATCTGCAAATAGCCCGCTCTCACGAGCAAGTAGAAACTAGGATCAGAAAGCCCGCTCACGCGCTAAGTAATTTCGGCGAAAACGAAGTGATAATGCTTTTTGAAAAAAGCGGAGTAATGATCTCAAACGAGGAAGCGGCTATGGTTTGGAAAAAGTGCAGAAACCTGCGCGAGGTCAAATATGCGCTAGATGACCTACTGGAGCTTTACGGCGGAGATACTAAAAAACTAAAGGACGTGCTATGAGAACGCAAACGACGCAAGCAAAAAGGCTGGAGGAGTTTATGAGTAGGATGAGGGAGAAGGGATTTGAAATGAGAATAAACGCTAAAGGCAACGTATGGGGCATCAGGCGCGGCAACGGCTACCAAGCCGCAAGAGACATGATAAGGGGCAAAAAGGCCTACTACTCGAGGGATTATTTTAGGCAGGTCGGCGCGCTGATCATGGAAAAAACCAGCCTAAGAGTCGTCGATACGGCGGCGTAAATTTGGTTTTACAGAGCTCTATTTTTAGGGCTCGATAAAGTCAAATTTGAAGAAAGGAGAATGAATGAAAGAGATTCAAAAGCGCGTCTATGTAGCTACGCCTTACGGCGCCCTAAAGTGCCAAGACGATATGAGAGATTATCTCGCTCAAAACATCGCAAGGCAGGAGTGTATAAAGATAATGCACGCAGGATACGAGCCCGTAAGCGCGGTGCTAGAGCTATCGGGTAAGCTTGACGAAAACACTCAAAGAGAGCTAGCCCTAGAACTTGGGCTAAAGATGCTTGAAGAGTGCGATCATATATACGTCTGCGATCATCCGGACGTAAAAGACTCCAAGGGCATAGCAGCAGAGCTTGAGTACGCCAAAAAGCTAGGCTTAAGCCAGCTAAAGCTTAATAAAAACGGCTCGGCCGAGCTGGTGCTTTGGATGTAAGGTGCTAATCGTAAGAAAAGCCAAGGCAAATTTGCCCGTTTGCACGATCTACGGATACGTTTGCAAGCTCAAATTTGCGATGAAATTTAGCATATTTGAAAGGAGTAAAAATGATGAAAGCCGTGTCGATGCTAGCGGGTATAAGCCTAGCGCTAAACGATACGAGTACATTAGGCGGAGCGCCGACGCTAACGCCGACCAAAACAAGAAGAAGCAAGGCGGCCTTTGCGAGGAGCCTCATAACAAACGGCTCAAAGCACAAAAGCCAAGAAATAAGAGCAAATAGAAGAAAAGCAAAAATAAGGAGCAAAAGATGGAAATAAAAACATTTACAGACGTAGACAGCGCGCTAAAGCGCATTTGCGAGCTTGAGGTGGCGCTTGCCGATATAAACGGCGAGATAACCCTAAAATGCAACGAGATAAAAGACTCAAGAAAGGCGCAAGTAGAAAAGCTCGATAACGAGAAAAAATATATCGAGAGTCAAATAACGGCGTTTTGCGAGGAAAACAAGGCTGAATTTGCAGAAAAGCGCAGCAAAGAATTTACCTTTGGAAAGATAGGCTACAAGCTAAGCAAAAGCGTGTCCTTGCCGCGCATAAAAGAGAAAGTAGAAAAGCTCATAAAGGCTCTAAAAAGCTATAAGCTCGAGGAGTGCATCACGTACGAAGAGACCATAAACAAAGACGCTATCGTGGAACTAGGAGACGCCGAGCTCGTTAAACTAGGTCTTAAGCGCGTCGTAAAGGATAACTTCCGCATAGAAACCAAGATAGAGAATTTGCAAAGCGCAAACGTCTAAATTTAAAGGGCTTTAAGCCCTTTAAAAAGCCTTTTAAACGATATTAAAGGCTTTTTAAAAGGTTTAAATTTAAGGAAAAACAATGGCTATTTTATTATCAGTAAAGCCCAAATTTGCAGACATGATACTCGACGGCACAAAACGAGTAGAATATAGAAAGGCGTTAGCGTCCGTCGCTAACGATAGGATATTTTTGTATGCCACGGCACCGATAAAAAAGGTAGTCGGCGAGGTAAAAGTAAAAAGAGCCGATAGATGCGAAAACAAAGAAGCGGTGTGGGCTTGCTATTTGGACTGCTCTGGAATTACCAAAGAAGAATTCGACGAATATTTTAAGGATAAAAAATATGCTTCTTGGTATTTTTTAGAAGAGCCGATCAGATACAAAAAACCTCAAAACATAAGATATTTCGGAGTAAAAACAGCTCCTAGAAATTTCGTATATCTAAAGGATACAAATGCCTGAACTGGCTCCCGGTATCGCAAAATACCAGCTCGTCCAAAGGCTAGCCAAATACGGCATAGAGGGGATCATCGATGCTAAGCTTTTAAAATGGGCAAAGATAAACGGTATAAATTTGCATTTCGTATTTTCCCACCCCGCCGCAAAGCAAATTTTCGAGCTAAACAAAGAAAACATCAAGGCCAAGCTAAGAGAGTTTTGGGCTGATAATCTTGTCGCGATCAAGGAAGCGGGCATAATCTTTCGCGAGATAGACTGCGAGGCGATCTACCGCCTGCCGCGCGATACTAAAGCCATGCAAGAAGAAAAGAAGCCATACGAGGAGCTAAGTAACGGTAGCTTTGAGAACCGCGCTAAAGATCCATCCATAAGGCTAGGCTTTGAGCGTATAAGAAAGCGTATCATCGCCGATCTAGAAAGCGGGAAAAGTGTATACGCGGGAGACGCGATATGAACCTCGCCACTCTCTTTTCAGGTATCGGCGCGCCCGAGTTTGCCGCTCGCGAAGTATTTGATAATGTAAAAACGATATTTGCCTGCGAGATAGATAAATTCGCACGTCAAAGCTACCAGGCCAATCACGACGCCCCGATAGTTTTTTATGAGGATGTTTGCGATCTTGACGCTAGAGCTTACGCCGGGCAAATAGATATTTTGATCGGCGGCAGTCCTTGTCAAGACTTTTCAATCGCAGGGCAACGCGCAGGCGAGGACGGCGAAAGAGGCAACCTGATATGGCAATTTTACCGCGTGGTTAGTGAAGCGCGCCCTAGCGTTTTTGTCTATGAAAATGTCAAAGGGTTTTTGTCAATCAACGGCGGCAAAAGCTATCAAAGATTTTTAGATGCTTTGCGCGGGCTAGGCTATCACTGCCACGCCGAAATTTTAAATACCAAAGACTACGGCATCCCACAAAATAGAGAACGGTTGTATATCGTGGGGTTTTTGAACGCAGACGAATATTACGCCTTTTCTTATGCGCCCGAGACGGGCTGCGGCAAATTATCGGACTATCTCGATCGAGATGTCAATGAAAAATATTTTCTTAGCGACAAGGCCCTTGCGTATTTCCAGAGCAAACATCCAAAATTTAACGGCAAATTTGAGACTAGAAGCGGAAATGAAGGTATCGCGACCACTATAACAACGAATCCAGGACACCGCAGGACGGACACTTTTATCAAGGTCGTCGGCGAGCTTGACGCAAAAGGAAACGAGAGCATAAGGCGCATATATGATACCTGCGGAATAGCTCCGACGCTGACTACCGCAACGGGCGGCGGACATACGCCAAAGATATTGCAAAAGGCAAGAGGTTTTAATCAAGGATACGAGTTGGAGACATGCCCTACGATAAGCTCGAGCGGCTTTGAGCGAAACAATCTTTTAAAAGCCGAGCGCATACGAAAACTTACTCCGCGCGAGTGCCTACGTTTACAAGGTTTCCCCGAAAACTTTAAGATCGTGACGAGCGATACGCAAACCTACAAACAAGCGGGCAACGCTATGAGCGTGAATGTTATAAAGATGGTATTTAGGCGGGTTCAAAAAGCCAAAGATAAACTATTTAAACTAGGGGCGTGAGATGAAATACCACAGATTCTACAAAACCGCGGCGCAAGCGCTTCGTAGCCTTGACGTCCACGTCGATGAAGCCGTGGAATACTACGGCGGCCGCGAAGTATTTAGATCTTTGGCACAATGCCGAAAAGCCGCGTGGCAGACCGAAGAAGCCGCTAGAGCCGATCTTTTGACCGAGTTGCTCAACGAAACCGACGAGCACAGATTTAGGCAAATTTTAGACGAGATAAGCGACGAGGAGTAAAAATGAGAGAGATTGAATATAGGGTTTGGGACAAAATCGAAGGAGAGATGTATATCGTAGAAGAGATAAATTTTACTTTTAAAACGGCAACGGTCATAAAGAGAAAAAACGAAAGGGCGCTTAGGGTATATTTTCATACTCGCGAAGTTAAGCTTATGCAATACATCGGCTCAAAAGATAGAAACGACGTAAAAATTTACGAGGACGACATCATCCGTCACCATAGCAACAAAGATAAAACCGACTACATAATCAAGTGGCACGACGCAAGCTTTGGTTTTATCGCAAGGCCAATAAAAGAAAAGCCTGGACGTCCGCACCTAAATCAAGCCACGATGCTTAGCTATGAAGTCGTCGGCAATATCTACAAAAACCCGGAACTTTTAAGAGGGGAGTAAAAATGACCAAAAACCAAGACGTCTATAGAAAACAGCTACTTTATAGGATACACACTAACTCCTTATACAAGGAAATCAAGCGCAATCACGCGTGGCAAGACTGGCTAGAGCTGAGATTTGGCGTCGAAAGCTCAAAGGATCTTAGTATCGGCGAGCTAAATTTGGCGCTTGATATACTGCTTGGCAACGTGCCCGATAGGCTTGATTTTAAACCCGATACCTTGGGGCGAAATTTGGTCGCAAATGCGCGCATAGACGCAAACAAATCAAGCAAAAAACAAAGCGGCGAGGCGGATAAAAAGATAAGCCGCAAGCAGTTTAATCTCATCGCGGCCAAGGCAGCAGAGCTAAACATGGACGAGTTTTCTTTGATGAAATTTATCGCTAAGCAAACGCGCGTACTCGTGCCTAAAATAGATCTTTTGCCAAAGATAAGGCAAGGGGACGCCACAAAGATAATCACCGGGCTTGAAAAGATAATTAAATTTAAGAAAGATAAAGAGGTTAAGCGGTGATCTGCCCTAAATGCGCCTTTGAAAAAACAAAGGTGATCAGCACCATAAAAAGCACCGTAAACGAGAGGTGGCGAAAGTGCCCGCAGTGCGGAGCCACGTTCGTGACGGTGGAGATAGTAAAAATAGACGACGACTTAAAAAAATACGTAAAAGAAATTTTAAAGGAAGACGATGAGCGATAATTACGGCGGGGCTGACACGCCCCGATGTGCTTTAGGTGGGTCGAGAGGGCTGTTACTCCCCGCTGCAAGGACGGATTTTATTCGTCCGCGGAGTAAAAATAGATTTGATTTTTTAAACGCTCCTAGTATCGACGAGCTTTGCGCTCTTGAAGATAGGCAAATTTTACTCCCCGGCTTTTTGCTAGAAAAAAGCATAAACATAGTTTGGGGTAGAAGCGGACTAGGCAAGACGTGGCTATGTTTCGCGCTAGCCAAGCACCTATCTAAAATGGGCTTTGAGAGCGTATACCTCGATGCCGATAACGGGGCCCAGCTCATAAAAGATAGAGGATACGACCGCGTCATAAGGGAGCTTGACGGGTCTATGACCTACGTAAACGCAGATCTTATGGACGATGCTAAAAGCGGGATGAGCGATATTTTTAAATCCATCGAGGATAACGCGGAAAAAGGCTACGATAAAGCCCTCTTTATCCTAGATAGCCTCTCGTTTTTTCTGGGTGAAGACGTATACGACGAGGCAAAGATTCATAAACTCATAACCTTTTGTAAGCGTATAAGAAGAGCCGGCGGCACGCTCATCGTGATAGCTCACGCCACCAAGGCCGGCGGCAACATAAGAGGCAGCAGCTCACTCATAAATAGCGTAGACGAAGTGTGGGAAGCTACGACTATGCCCTCAAAACAAGGCGAGCTAAATTTTATTCTAGAGCCTTATAAACGCCGTTTAAACGTCGAAAAATCAGCGTTTAATATCCGCTGCGTCGAATGCGCTTTAACGCAAACGGATCCCACAAGTCTAGAAATCTCTCAAAAAGAGCTAGATAGAGCTGAAAATATCAAAGAGATTTTATCGGGCGGCCCCCTTAATCAAAACAAAATTTATAAAACTCTTGGCATATCAAAAGGCGACCGCGCGACGCAAAGAACGCTAGAGAGGTTTTGCGGCATATACTGGGATAAATTTAGCGGCGCGGGCAATAGCGTGAACTATAAACTGATATAATAAGGAGAAACGATGAAAGGCTTTAGGATGGATAATTTAAAACATTTTGATATATGTATAGGGCTTATACTGGCGCATTTGGCAAAAAATTTTCCGACTAAAATCATATTGAGAGTAGACGAAATACTAGCCCTCAAGGATAAATCCTTTGAGAGCGTAGACGCCGAGTTCGTTTGCGAGTGCATAGAGTTCTTATACGATGAGGGTTTTATAGTTTATTACGAAAAACACGAGGCAAACGGCGGCCTATATTCTTTTGCTAGACTAAGCCTAAAGGGGCTTGTAGCCTTAAAGGCCGAACCTAAAACGCTAAAAGAGGGCGAAAGCATAGGCGACAAGCTTAAAGAGAGCCTTACTAGCATGAGTTTTGATGCGCTCGGCGACATCGCTTCGGGTCTTTTGGTAAATTGGGTTACCAAAGGGCTCATGTAAAAAACAAACCAAAATGCGAACACTTGTTTTAAAAACTCGAAATAAAGGGCTTTTGAAGCGGCGCAGGTGTTCGCAATCTTAAAATTTAAACCTGCGAACACCTATCTTTGAAACTCTTTTATGATTTCCTCTTTTAGATAATCATTGATATCTTTTGCGAGCCTAGGCTCTAAATTTCCGCTACCGTCCACGGGTAAAAAAGGACGAGCCGGGATATGGACGTTTCTATGCCTGCCGGCTCTGGCGGTGCCGAATTGATGCGTAAGCCCGTAAGCAAATCCGCCGCTTGAGCTATTGTTTGAGACCGTAACGCTCTTTGCGCTAGCTCTTACGACCCAATGCCCGGCAAGCGCCCCCGAAAGCACTAAAATTCTCCTACTGCCGCCCGCGCCAAATACGCTTAAAAAAGACTTCTTTTGCTTTTTTTCGTTTTTATAGTAGGCGTTTTGCCTGCCCCGTTTGACGTTTTTTATCCCGCCGCCCCCGAAATTTGCAAAGGCCGTAACCGACGATAACGGCTTCCATCTTTGCCCGAATGGACTCGTTTCGTTTTCAAAACTTTCCATTATGGAGTTTTTTATCATGCCGCCTATCGTGTTTAGCTTGCGCCGCATTCCCGCTTCATCCAGACTGGATTCTAGTGTTTTAAGCTTTCTTTGGATCTCTTCAAGGCCTTTTAATTCTACGGGCATCTTTATCCTTTTTTGTGGTATAATACGTCTAGAAATAGCCAAAGATGGCGTCAGTGAGTGTAGTACGAACGTGCCGCCCAAAAGGCGGAGCGGCTATCGCGGGTTCGACTCCCGCCTTTGGCTATTTTATCTTTATTATAGTTCCCTCTCTCAACTCTTTTTCAAACTCGCTTTTTAGTGTCTTGTCAAGTGTTATTACATAGTTGCTTTGCTTAAATTTATGGATTATCTTGCTGATTTCTATCGGGATCAAATTTATCTTGGTTTCGTCCTTGTCGTCGTCAAAAACGAATATTATATTTTTATGCTTTTCGCGAAGATCCGCGTAAGCCTTGGCTTCGTCATTTAGCACCGATACGATCTGCTTTATCTCCTCTACTCTAAAGGCGTGAGCATAGGCTTCTTTACGCTTAGGACTTGCGTGCGATAGGTGCTTTTTTGTTAATATTATGCCGCCGCTATTTACGTCCAGCCCTAAAATTTTACTTGCGGCATTTGCGATAGCTTCGCTCAAAAGCCCGACTTGCACCATATTTATGGGTGTTTTAGGATCGCCTTTGACGATGATTTGTTCTACGGCTTCATCAAGCCCGCTTTGCCATACGTATAGATTTCTTTTATGCTCGAGTTCGCCCAAAAAAGCCTTGGCATTTTCGTAGAAGTCCTCTGAAACGGCTTTGTCTTTTAGCTTTTCTACTTTGTCCGCAAATACCGCATCAAGATTATCCGTTTTGCCTACGTTATACGCCCAGTCCGGATGCGGCTCTACGCTCGGGATATTTTCGGTAACGCTCCAGCCTCTGCTTTTAAGCTCTTGCTTCGTGTAGGCTCTTGCTTTGCAGCGGCAGTTCCAAGCATTTGGCGGATAGTGCGTATCCCAAAACGGATGGTCTTTAGGCAAGACAACGCCGTGCAAGGCTCTATGCGAGGCTCTGGTTTTGCTATCGAGCACGGCAGTGTAGCGTAGAAACTCGGCGTCCGAGTTCATCGCCTCTTCGTATGCGCCCACGGCGTAAGCTACGCGCATATTGGTGTTATAGATATTTTTAAGCCTGCGAGATCCGACGTAAATTTGTTTGATTTCTCCGGTTTTGGGATCCTTGGCGTCTACGTTTCCAAGCCAGCCTTTTTTAGCGAGAGTGGGCAACAAACTTTTCTTCCACTCCTCAAACCCAAGTCCGTTTTCGGCCGCATACGCTAGGCTTTCTTGAACGTCTGAAAGTAAATCCAGCTTCGTGATCTTGGCTACGGTAAACGCCCTATGATGAGCGCCGTGCATGATCTCGTCGTAATCAAAATGCACTTCGGGGCGCTTTTGTCTGAGATATTCGACTACCTTTGCAGGCTCGGCATAAAAGTCAAATTTCACAACATGCCTTTTGACTTCGCGGTCCGGCAAAGCCGGCCCTTGCGATGAAGGGCTTCGCCCTTTCAAAACCCCTAAAGCCCTGCCTTGCGGCGGGTTCCCTTTTGTTCATTTTTAACTTAGCTTCGCGCCTGCTACTCACAACATCCCTTTTATATGCGCGTTTGCGATGATCTTCTCGAGCGTATCCTCGATAGCGTCAATATCCGCGCCGGGAAAAGCTTGCAGCATATTTTCATAAACTTCCTCGAAACTATCCGCGTTTTTAACGATATCCAAGATGGCTTTTTCTATCTGGGCCTCTTCGTCTTTGGTGTTTGCGCTAAAAGCCGCCTTATCTATCTCGTCAAGAAACAACCGCTTTTCTTTAGCGTTTTTTTCGAGTTTAAAATTTGAATTATTTACAGGCTCCGGCAGATCGAATTCTTTAGCCATATCTTTTGGGCTCATCTGGTAGCCCATAGGATGCAGGATGGATAGCACCTGCGCGCGCTGGAGTAGATCGCTATCCTTTTCTATCTGGATATTTAAATCGGCTTTTTTGCCGAACGTCTTATAAAAATTTTGCACTTCTCTGGCGGCAAATTTGACGTCGCCGGCGAGTATCTCTTTGCGGTTATAGTCGTGTACCTTGCTCATCGCAAAGCTGCCCGTCGAGCTAATGTTGGAGCTTAGCACGGAGCCGTTTATGACTTTCGCTATTTCGCCGTCGCAGTAGCGAACGAACTCCATAAAATCGGCCTGAGATCCGCGCCCCTCTAAAACCTTGACCGTATCGTTTGGTCCAAATACCCCGTATGAGCCGCTACGCAAGTTTTTAAATGCTTCGGCCATAAGCGAGATAACCTTTTCGTCTCCGCTGGCACTATTGCCGATAAGAGGCGGCACCCCTAAAAACTCGGTAAATTTAAGATACTGGCTTAGCACGTAGTGCTTGGCGTAGACTATCCATAAAACCTTTAGCAATACGGGCTTTGCCGTGATAGAGATATAAAAAGGGGGCTTAGCTACGACGTCCTTGCCTTTGACGTTTAGATGAGGCTTGTTTTCCTCAAATCGTATAAACTCCCGGTCCACTTTAGACACACCAAGCGACGCGTCGTCTTTTAAATATAACTCAATCAAGCTAAAACCGAAAACTCTAGCCTCGACGCTTGCTTTTATGAGCTCTTCTATGTTTTCATTCTCGTCTTCTCCCAGCGAGTGAGTAAAGAATTTGTTTGTGATAGACGATATTCTTTTTTCGCACTCGGCGCCCACGGAGCTATCTTTGTCTTCGATCAGGCTAAATACGGAAAACATCTCTTGCTGGTTTTTGGTTAGTAGCGCGGCTCTAATCTTGCCGCTTGAAAGCTCGCTATAGTTTTGAATATCGGTTTTTGAATAATCGCCTCTGGGCCGTAGCGACCCTAGCATATATTTTATCGCGTCCGTTTTTTTCACTTTATATCCTTTTCGTAAATTTGCGTTTTAAAACGTTTTTGCGCCTTTTTGGTAGTCTTACTCTACCTTAAACGGCTTTTGGCATTCTAAACGCTCTCTAACCGCCTTAAAATTGATTTTTATAAATCGGTTTCGGCTATGCTTTATCTATCGAGCAAATCCTTTAGAAACTTCTCCTTGTCTTTTTGCTTTTGAAGTATCGCATTAACCTTTTCGTAATCGAAATTCGGAACCTTTGCTATACGCCAAGCCATCTCAAGACTATCAAGCCCGTCGTCGTGAGCCGATTTTGGATACGTATCAAGCTCGTCTATAAAGATGAGCGAGTTTTTATCTATCAAAATTTGAGCGTTGTTTATCGGCGGAGTAAGGCTATCGATTCTTAGCTCTTTGGCTACCGAGTTTTTAAGCTCTACGATAGGCAGATAAATCCCTAGCTCGCGAGCTTTTTTATCAAGCATATCTTTGAAAAACTCTTGAAACTGGATCGTTTCTATGGCTATTTTTAGCGGGCGATTAAGCGCTAATATGCCTAGTGCCGCTTGAATTATTTTGTCTATCATAAGCTCTGGTTTTAGTTTGAGCATTTTTACGCTTGCGTAAAATTTGCCCGCCAAATACCCAAGCGTAGCAACCGAGAAATAATCACCCTTGCTTTTGCCAAGCGCCGGGTCTATGCCCATATAATACGCGTCGCAAACGGGCATAATATCAAAGGTTTCATAGCCACTAAAGCTCGTTTCTTCGCGGCTCAAAGGAGTGTTTTGGTATTCGGACATAAAGGCGGCTTTGGAGCTAATAAATTCATTCCAATACTTTGTCTTGCTTAGCGAGCTATCATCTAAAATAAACTCGCTCAAATCCGGCTTATCGGCGTCTATATTCGACGGAAACTCTCTAACCAAAGGATAGCTAAGCGTCTTAAAATCGCGCCTGGCTTCGATACGAAAAAGCAAGCTGTCGTAGTGTAAGGTAGTGCCTACGATGATGATATTATGAGTTTCGTCTCCCCTGGCGGGCAGCTTCATAATTGCCTTTTCAAACCAATTATAAAGCTTGTCGCGTTGAGCTTTGGTCTCTACGTTTTCGTCGTTCTCAAGGTCGTCGCCTATGATGAGATCGGGGCGAAATCCTCGCCAGTTTTCGCCTCTAATTTTCTTGCCCGATCCAAATACGCTAATCTTAAAAGGAGTATTTCCGCTATAAAAAACAATCTCCTCTTCCGTCCATTTATCGCCTTTTGCGATGCCGAAATCTTTTATAAAGAGCTCGTTTTCCTCAAATTCGTTTCTGATAAATTCAAGCGTCTTTTTGCTGAGCGTAATTGTGGCCGAGATGATGATGGCATTGCGTTTTTCTTGTTTAACCGCCGTTTTATAGATGGTATAAAGGCGCGATATTAAAGTAGTTTTTGCCGCGCCGCGGTAGGCCTTAAAGAGCAAATTTCTATTTTTGCGCGTTAGCTTGTCGGCGTTTTTGTAGAACTCTTTTCTAAAAAAGCTGGTTTCCGGAAAGCGCACGTGATGGCTAAAATAAATTTCTACCATCTGTAAAAAGCCGCTTTTGGCTCTACGTACGCGCTCTTCTTGTAAGGGGTCGCTTATACGTTTAAGCCCCTTCAGCTTTGCTCTTAAAGTTTCAACGTCGTTCATACCTTTTTACTCCGCAGCGGAGCCAAGCCCCGCTTTACGGGCGGAAGCGCAAGCGCTCCCTGCACCCACCTAAAGTTATATGTTTCGCTGCTCGCGAAACGATAATTAGCGTTTTTCATACCTTAAGCGTCCGTTGAAGTATAGCGTCGGCGTTTTGGGCTAAAAAGTCGGTTACGTGATCGTTTTTGCTTTTTTCGGCAAGGTCGGCTATTTCGCCGATCGCGTTTTGCACCGCCGATAAAATTTGAGCTTTTACGTCTGTTTTTAGGGGAGCTTTTAGGCGGTAGTACGCGCCGCTATACTCTTTGAGAATTTTTAGTCGTTTTTCGGGCTCCAACTCTTTGACCTCTTCAAAAGCGCGATCGAAGCTGTCTATAAGAGTGAGTATAAACTCTTCTTCGCTTTTTCTTATAGTCGCGACGTCTCTGCTTTTTGCTAGCGCTAAAGCGTCCCAGTCTACGCCCGCTGCCTTATCTTTGGCTTTTTTCTTATATATGGTTTGACGGGTCACGCCGTGGGTTTTAGCGATATCGGAAATCGAATAGCCCTTGATATACATATCTTTCATGTCAATATTTTTCATATATTTTTACTCCGCAGCGGAGCTAAGCCCCGCTTTATTTTACACCCATCGCTCGCATCGCTTACGCGATAAGCTTCGCTCATTCGCCTCCCGCACGGACGACGAGCAGTCGTCGTCCTCTGTCGGCGGTCGCTCACCCACCTAAAGTTATATGTTTCGCTGCTCGCGAAACGACAATTAATGTTTTTCATATAAACCAGCTCGTCTTTCGATCTAAATTTCTGCCCCCAATTTTATTTCGTAAAAAAATAAATTTCACTCTATATACCGCATATATAGAGTGAAATTATTTTTAAAAACCCATAAAATTAGCGCAAACGAAAGCAAAGCCGGTGCTTTGACAAAATCGGGAACCCGCGAAGCAGGGCTTTAGGGGTTTGCAAAGGGTGTCAGCCCTTGCCCGCAAAGGCGGACTTTGTTCGCCTGCGGAGTTATAAAAAGAAAGAAGGAGATATCGGTGGACGGCGTAAGAAGCAAAAACCTACTATCGCTAAATTATAAAGAAAACGAGCTCGTAAAGGTCTCGCCCGTCGGAGAGATAACGGGTCTTGACGGACGCGTATTTATGATCGACGGCGCCGCGCTACTAAAACGAATATCGTCAAACGGACTTCATATCCCGCTTGATGAAAACCACAGCTTCGGCGGCGCGCTTGGATGGTTTGACAAAGACAGTTTCGAGCTAAGAGACGACGGGATTTACGCAAAGCTAGAGCTAAATAAAAACGGAGCGGCCCTGGTAGGCGATAAAGTTTATAGGTATTTAAGCTCGGTCTACGATACCGACGGCAGATACGTAACGGGCCTTGATAGCGTCGGTCTCGTCAATAGGCCGAACATACTAAATAATACAATCAACTCAAAAGGAGAGAACATGAACGAACTCGAGGAGCTAAAAGCAAAATTTGAGGCCTTGCAAAAAGAGCTTGAAACGAGCAAAGCCGCAAACGAAACGCTAAAAGCGGAGCTTGCGGAAGCTAAAAAGCCCGCCGAGCAACCAAAGCAAGAAGAAAGTAAAGCAGGAAGCGAGGAAGCAAATAACGTCTCAAAGCAAATCGCCGAACTAGGCGCGAAAATAGCCAAGATGGAAGAAAATTTTAAAGGAATTTTTGGAAAGTCCGAGCTGGAGAAAAACGCAAAAGCGAACGCTTTAACGGATGAGCAAAGCAAGATAGCGCGGATGCTTGGACTTAGCGACGAAGAATATAAAGGAGGAATGAACTAATGGCGCACTTTGAGGAAACGGCGATCGGCTTTAAGGCGACTTTTCAAAAAACGTTTAACAATACCAAAAGCGATGCGGACGTACTATCTATGCGTATAGAGAGCACTGATTTAAGCGAGAAGTACGTATGGCTGGGCAACTTCCCTATGATGAAAGAGTGGGTCGGAGATAGGGATGTTAAGAAATTTAAGGACTACGGATACGCTTTAGAAAACGTGCCTTACGAGGCTACGGTAGAAGTGCCGGTTAACCACCTCGAATACGATAAGGTGGGAGTGTACAAGCCCGCGATCGAACAAATGGCATTTAACGCCAAAAAATTCGGCGCCGCTTTGACTGCAAAAATTTTGCTTAACGGCGAGGATACGACTAAGGGCAAATGCTACGACGGCAAGCCGTTTTTTAGTAACGCTCACGCCATGGGAACAAACACATACGCAAACGTAGGCACCGGAGCATTAACGCCGGACAACCTAATTGCGGCAGACGCACTGATGATGAGCATAAAAGGCGATAACGATCAAGCGCTGGGGGTAACTCCTACCCATCTAATCTGCGGCCCCAAAAATAAAAAACAAGCTATACAGGCAGTTAAAAAAGAGTATTTAGCCGGAGGGGAGAGTAATCCGACGTACCAAAGCTATGAGCTTTTGGTGTTGCCTGAAATAACAGATACCAGCTGGTATCTGATGGATCTTGGAAAACCTGTCAAACCTTTCGTACTGCAAGTGGCTAAAGACGGAGTATTTGAGTCGAGCAACGACTATAAATTTATGAAAGATAAGGCGCTGTTTGGCTGCAAAAGCTTTATGAACGCCGGATACGCGTTGTGGCAGCTTGCATACAAGAGCAGCGGCGTTTGATAGATGCCGCTCTCAAGCCGAACAACGACTAAAAAATAAGGAGGAATCATATTCATGGCGCACTATTGCATAGACGATTTTAGAGAGGTTAGCGATGGAGATGATAGAGAAGCTACTGCAAAGAGCGAGGCAGAGCCTATACAACCAGGAGGAGATCAGCCGGCAGCTTTGCCAAACGGCGATGAACGAAGCCAGGCAGATAACGAGCAACAAGGAGATACCGGAGGCGATGCTGCTAGATCTAGCGATGTTTCGCCTGAAACTACACCTGAAGACGGCGGAGATAGCGGATTGGGAGGTAGCTCTGGCGAAGGAGGCGATCAGGCTGGCGCAAAGCCTAAAAAGTGAGGACGGTAAGCTAGGCGTTTGTGCGCACGGGCAAAGAACGTCCGAGTTTGACGACCCGGGCGAAAAGATATGGCTTAAATTTGGAGAATAAGAGATGAGGCTAAGAGAAGCGATAGAAAAAATCAAAGAGATATTTCCTAAAGCTATTTGCATAAACGGCATAGAAACCATTAAGCAAAACGGTCTTTACCTGGTATTTGACGGTTGCGAGGCCATGTCGCCCGCGATAGACTTAGCCAAATTTGCTCTCGTGCTGGCGGCAAATTCGCTCGATAGCGATAATTTTGCGGCGCTAAGAGAGCTTGAGCAAATCAGAACCGAGCTTTTTCGCTTCGGCGCTAAATACGGCAAAAACTACTATAAACAAACAAAAGCCGCAAAATTTGAAGGTAGCACCTTGTATCTATATGCGGTAATTTTTGAGATAGAAATCAACGTCGTAGAAATAGATTAAATTAAAAAAGGAGAACAAAAATGGCAAATGAAAAAATAGCAAGACTAGCCACTGCAACAGTGAGCTTCGTCCCGCAAGGAAAAACAGAGGCGACCGTGCTTGGGTATCAACAAAGTGTGAGCCTAAACCGCACAGTTGAGAAAAAAGAGCTGCTTTCAAACGATGAGAGTTTGGGCGAAAGTGTCATGGAGCTTGAAACAAAGGCTGAATACACGTTCAGCACTGAGATCGGCGACATCAGCATACCAAATTTGGCACTTTGCTTTAAGGGTCTAGTCGAAAGTGAGACGTATGCGGCAGGCGGTAAATTTTTCACTGGCAAGACCATAAAAGCAGATACCGAGCAAATCAAGATCGGTGACCCGGTGCTCAAAGATACAAAAATATACATCGCCACCGAAAACATGGCAGCAGGTAGCTTTACAGTGGATAAATGCGCTCCGCGCAACTACCCTGTAAAATTTAAAAAGATCGTGCCGCAAAAACTATCAAATTCTTTGGGAAAGATCATTGTCGATGGTAAAAACCTTGCAATCGGCAAAGCTCAAATTTTAACAATCCCGCTTGTTAATCTTAGCTTCGAGGGCGATCTGACGGTTAGCGGCTCAGACTTTGCAAAACTATCACTCAAAGGCAAAATATTGCGTGCTGCGGGCGAAGAGCTATTTACATTTATGGACGAAGAATAAGGAGACAATAATGAAGACTAAATTTCCATTTGAAATCAACATCGATGAGGCTAAATTTAAGCTTGAATATAGAGAGCTAAAAAAGAGCGAAGCTCGCGCTCTAAATGATGAGCTTGGCGGGCTAAAAGACACAGTGGAGACTATCAAAAACCTAGAACGCGAGATAGCACTTCTCGAAGAAGCCAAAGAGATCAAAAAAGAGGTCGCTTCATGCCTAGAAGGCAAGGCGAAAGCAAATGCACTCCAAGATGTGCTTGGTATCATCGATGAAATTTCGACCAAACAAAAAGAGATCAAGGAAGCAGATAAATTCAAGATCGATGTCGATGAGACTGCAAAGAAGAGATTTGATCTCACGCTAAGCGGTGAAGATGTGGAGGCTTTCAAGGCTGAGATCGAAGAAAAAGGTCTCAGCTACATCGATGTGATGCGTGCCATAGATACCGTGATCGAAAAGGAACGCTCAAAAAAGTAGAGCGCATCCTTGCTTGCGTGCAATCTCAAATGAGCCCAGATGAATTTGGGCTTGATTTTTATGAGACGCTCATATTGCGGGGACTAGGTATCGCTCTAGTCGTGAGGCAGGGGCTAAACGGGGCAGTCTTTGAGTGCGATAGCCTCGTGCTACAAACCTTTTGCAAACGCTTCAAGATAGATTTTTTATGGATGTTTGAAGTTTCAAAAAGATATGTGGCGATCATGAGCAAGCAAGATTAAATTTTAATGGCAGATTAGGTAACAGGAAAAATGGCAGATAACGACGTAAAGATAACCATCACCATAAACGGCGAAACGACAGAGCTAAAAGCCGCCAAAGCTGACGTTGAAGATCTAGCCAAAAATGTCAAAAAAGCAGATACCGCTACTGCTGGACTAAAAGACTCATTTGCCGCGCTCGCCTTAAAAATAGGCGGGGTTGCGGCTCTCACGGCTGCATTCAAAGATCTCGTAAGCACCGGCTTTGAAGCAAACAAAAGCTTTGAAAATCTCCAAATTCAGCTAACTGGTCTCATTGCCGCCAACTCCTCAAACGTAAGTTCTATGGGGCGCGTTTTAGACGCTCATGAAAAATGGAATTTAGGTATGGCTGAAAGTGAAAAAATTCTAAATCAGCTAAACGAAACCAACGCAAAAACAAAATTTACGCTTGAAGAGATCACCGGGGCGTTTAACATGTTTTATGCTACATCTGCCGGGCAAGGTAGCCGTGAAAAAGCGGTGCAAGCGATGGATAGTATCGCACTTGCCGCGCAAGCTGTGGGCAAAAACATCAACGATCTAACCCCTATGATGGATAGTCTAGCTACTGGCACTGTCATAGCCGCTTCCGAAATGGGCTCATTCATGAAAATAGTTGGGCTTACCAACGAAGAACTCAAAAAAGCAAATGAAAACGGGCAGGTGTATGACTATCTCATTGAAAAGCTGGCTAAATTTAAAGAGCTTAGCGGCGAAGCAGGAAATAGCTACGAAGTAGCCCTTGGTGGGGTTAAAAACGAAATCACTGAGATAGCGCGTGAGCTAACTAAGCCAATGTTTGAAACTGTCACCAAAGGCCTTAATGACTTTGGCAAACTTATAAAAGATCATAAAGATGACATCATAGAATTTGGAGAGGATGTTTTTAGATCATTTCAACTCATTGGCTCTGGCATCCTCTATATTGGCGCCACAGCTGCAAAGGTGCTCCTAGCTATCCCGACAGCTATTTTAAGCGGTTTCGATGTGCTCACTCTCATCATCGAAAACAAGATCAACGCCGTCATCAAAAACGCACAAGAAGCATACAATAGCATAGCTTGGCTTTGGGATGGAGAGACCACATTTGGGCGCGTAAATTTTGCGACCAATATTTCAAGTGGCATTATGGAGGCGTATAAATCCGTAGAAGATACGCAAGAAAGAGCTGCACAAGCTGCAAAAGATCTATTTAATGAAATCAAAGAAAACACCCGTGCCGCCGCCAAAGAGACCAGAGCTGCCACAAAAGATGTCGGTGAGTCTTTGCAAAGCTTGCCACCAAAGATAGAGCCCGTAGCAAAAGCTGCCAAAAAAGCCTCAAAGGATATGAGCTCATACAACAACGCCTTGCGAGAAATCGCACGCCTTGGTATGAGCGAATATGAGAAAAAACTTGATGACATCGAGCATAAAGAAAAAGAGTGGCTAAAAGTTGGCATTGATAAAAAAACAGCTGCCAAAGCAAAGGCGAAGCTATTTGACATCTTAGAAACTGAGGAAGCAAATAAAGTGCTAAAAGAGCATGCAAGCTTTCTTAAAGAGCGCGAAGAGCTTGAGAAAAAATACTACGAAGCTATCGGCGAATACGAAAAAGCGTGGGCGATCGAAAGCAAAAAATATAAAGAAGAAATCAAAAAATTAGAGCTCACGGAAGAGGACGCGAAAAAATACCTCGAAATTCAAAAGAAAAAATACTTCGAGCCTTTGACAAAGACGGCAAAAACAGCTTTTTCTGACATCAAAAACAGCTGGGCTGATACAGTATCGACGATGTCAAAGACTGTCGAGGATGGTTTCTTTGACTTTTTCATAGGAAAAACGAAAAGCCTAAAAACCGCGCTCAAAGACATCGGCACAAACCTCATGCGTGATCTCATCAGCCCTTACGCACGCACGCTAGCACAAGGGCTAGCTGGTGGCTTTGGCTCATTTTTGGGTGGTGGCTCAAATTTAGCACAGCTTGCCGCTGATCTTGGACTGAAAAAAAATGATAGCGGTGGCTTTTCAGGTCAAGTAGGCGGCACTGATGTGGAGCTTTCAAGCACAGGGCAAATTTTGCGCGGTGCTTCTGCTCTGGATAAAGGTACGACAAATTTACTCTCATCCATTTCAAACCTCAAAACAGCTTATGACACCTTTACCAAAGGCTTTGGCTCGCCGTTTTCAAGCATAGGCGGCTATCTGATGAACAACGGTTGGACAAGCTCAGGGGCGTTTTTCAATGGCATGGGTGGAGGCGTGAATTCACTCTTTGGCACAAACTCGATGCTTAGCGGCACAGCTGGACGCGGTGCAGCACAAGCGGCACTCAGTGGCTATGGCAGTCCATATTACAGCGCAGGTGCTGCTACTGGTGGTGCGCTTGTTGGCGGGGCTGTGGGATATGGTATCGGAAGTGGGCTAGATAAGATGTTTGGAGCAAACACCTATGCTCCTCAAACTGGCATGGTAGCTGGAGCTGCTGTGGGTGGATACGCTGCACTTGCTGGATCGCTTTCAGCTGTGCCAGTATGGGGCTGGATAGCGGCTGCTGTCGTGCTTGCGATCGGTGGTATGATAGGAAAAAGCAAGATTACCGACTGGGGCTACCAGGTAGGCGAAAATTTAAATCTTGGCTTGATGAAAGGGCTTGATAGCAAAGACGTCAATAACTGGAAGGAAAAAACTAAAAAAAGCTGGTTTAGCAAGAGCACCTCAAATCAAACCTCGCCGATAGATAGCGAAACAGTGAAAATGCTATCTAGCTATGTCCGCACCACATCCACACTTTTGAAGGAATTTACTGGCGGTGATTTTACCTTGCCAGCGCGCACGTATAATAAGCGAACCCTCATAGATGAGGGCTTTGGCGGTGCGCTCATTGCTGGGGTGATGGGGCGAAAATTTGATAAGGCTCTAAGCTTTGGAGGCAACGAAGGGGAGCTTGAAAAAACATACCGCTACTGGATGGAGCAGGCAAAAAAGGACAAAAAAGAGACCTATGAGCTACTTGCGGAGTATGTCGGCAAGATAAATTCAAACATCAAAGCTCTAAAACTTGAAAGTCTAAGTAGCGAGCTTGAAAAGATGAAATTTGCCAAAGACGAAGCCATAGATGCACTTAAAACGTTAAATTCTGGTTTAGGTGCGCTTGGCAACGACTTTGACTTCGTCGGTCAAGATATGGCAAAACAGATCGAAAAAGCATATCGTGAGGCTCTCAAAAGCGACTTTTCAAAAGAGAGCGTGGATCGCTATCAGGCACTTACAGAAGCCTACAAACAAGCCAAAAAAGCCCAAGATGACTACACCAAAGCTATTATCAGCTTTTCACAGCAAATCGCTCAAACCCAAAGTAGCTTTTATCAAGCCGTGGGTAGTGATACGACCATCCTTACTTTGCAAAACATCTATACAAAATTTAGAGTTCTTTCGGGCAGCCTTGCTGGCGACATTGGCAAAGATCGCCTAAATGAGGTCTCAAAGCTAGGTAGCACCGCTGATCCGAAGGTGTGGGCGGAGTATTTTTTCAGGATGAGCTACCAGCAGATGCAGGAATTTCTTTCGCAAGGCAACACCGAGCTACGCAAGGAATTTTTGAATCTGATCACCGAGCATAAGAATTTACTCACTGCAAATGGCGGCAATGAGGTGTGGCTCAAATCCCTCACCGGACTTCAAGGAGTGATGAAGCAGATCGAAGCTTTGAAACTGGCTGAAAAAGCTCAAAGCACGCTTGAAATTCAAAAACAACAGCTCGCAAACCTCAATCTGCAAAAGAGTGCTATCGAGAAGCTAGCCAGTATGGCTACCAAGATTCGAGAAACGGTCATTGACAATACAACAAGCCAAATCAACTATATGCTAGCTCTTCAAAGGGCACGCGAGGCATACGCAAAAGGCGAATATGACTCCAAAGCATACGACGAGCTTAATTCTGCTATCACAAAACAGCAACAATACCTAAAAGATACGTCTGCAACCTACGCCGATTATCATCACAGCATGCTAAAAATGGCAAATGAGGTCGAGGGCGTAGCAAAGGGTGCGTCGTTGCAAGATATATCTGAGCAGATCAAAAGACTTGATAAGCTTCTAAATAGTGCCAACAATAGCTATGAAAGCCAGCTTGCAGCTCTCAATGAGCAAAAGAAACAGCTAGAAATAGACGCTCAAAATCAAATCAATACGCTTTGGAAGCTTCTTGGTGAAGGAAGTCCAATAGCAGCCTATCTTCAAGCAGTCAAAGACGCCATACTCTCAGGCAAGCAAGCCCCAGCGTATGGCGGAGGCTCTATCTCAAATATCGCCACTACTGCCACCACAGCAAACGGAGCATTGCTCACAAATCAGCTAGAAAAAGACATCAACAGTATCTACCTTTCAACCATAGGCAGAAGCGTAGAACAAGCTGGGCTTGATGCTTGGGTAGTCAAAGCAAGGGCTGAAAATCTATCAAAAGAACAGCTCAAAGCCCAAATCGAGCAAACTGCAAGAAATATCACAGGCTCAAACGACAGATCTGACTGGCTTGAATGGAGCAAGAAAAGAGGTTACAAAGCCTTTGCGGATGGTGGTATCGTCACACGCCCGACCCGTGCTCTCATAGGAGAGGCTGGGTATGACGAAGCAGTCATACCACTCAAAGACGGACGTGGTGTAAAAGTAGATATGGATGGAGCGATAGGAGCGCTTGCAGCAATAACAGAACGTATCGAAAAACTCGTAACAAATATCGAGAGAAATTTAAGGGAGGTAAATATGAGGCAAAGAGAGTCAAACGACAACGGAGCGCAGCTCGTGAGGGTGGTGTCATGACAGTATTAAGCAAAGTCAATTTTACGCTGACGCAAACAAACGCGCCAGCTGACAGGGAAAGAAAATATAGCAAGGGTATGAACGTAGCAGAGGATGAAGTGATCATCTACAACGAGCAAAAATATAAGGCTGCAAAAGCTATTTCAAGTATGCAAGAGCCACCAGATCGCGATATAAAAAATTTCACGAACGTGGGTGCGATAAATAAAAATGCAATGATCGATAGCTTCATAAACACGCAGACCACAAAAAAGGACGGCTCGCCGCTAATTTTTAAGATAGATACGCAAAGAAAGCGTATCAATTGTTTGTCGTTTTTCAACATAGACGCAGACACGCTCACGATCAAAAAAGACGGCAAGCAGATCTATCAAGACAAGCTCCTGAAAAAATCAAGCGTGAGCTGGTGGGAATTCTTTTTTGAGAATGGAAAAGAATTCAAAAAAGACACCATCGTGAATGTCCCTATGCTCTTTGGCGAGTTTGAAGTGACACTCACGCCAAATAAATTCGGAGCAAATTTGGGTCATCTTAGCATCGGTCAAAAGGTCTTCATCGGATACACTGAGCTTGGGTGTGAATTTGGAGCGATTGACTATTCCAAAAAGCAAAAGAACGAGTATGGCGACATATCAATACTCAAAGGCAGGGCTGCAAAGTATCTCAACACCGCAGTGGTCGTGGATACCAAGCAGATCGACAGCAAAGATCAGGTGCTCATGGCTATCCTTGGAGAGCTTACGACCTTTATCGGGGATGAAAAGGATCGAGGCATCAAAAGCCTCATACTCTTTGGCTTCATAAAAGACTATTCATTCAAAGTCACGGGAGAGGAGAAAAGCAGCCTAAATTTAAATGTCGAGGGTGTCGTTTAAATTTAGGCTAGGCAATAGGTGGGCGTTTAAACGCCCTTTAACAACATATTAAATTTTAAAAAGGATAACACATGGCAAAACAAATTTCAAAGATCAAAGAACCACCAACTACGAGTGATCCGCAAAATTTCGACGCAAGAGCGGATGAGTTTGTAGCGTGCTTGCCAAGATTCGTGACAGAGGCGAATGAGCTAGCAGTAGAGGCAGAGGGCAACGCAAATGCAGCCCAGAATTCAAAAGAGGCAGCCGCAGCCAGTGCCGAGCAGGCGGGGCAAGCAAGAGACGCAGCCGCCCTGTCAGCTCAAAACCTAGCCACTGCCGTAAATGACGCCATAGAGTGCAAGCAATCTGCTGCAAAGAGTGCGAACAATGCAAAAAAGAGCGAAACGGCGGTTAGCGAGATAAAAGACGGGCTTGCTGATGCACTGGATACGCTTGAAGCGATGAAGAAAATCAGCAAAGACGGGTTTATAGACGATACGCAGACAAGAACGAATTTGACGTATTCGAGCAAAAAGATCGATAGCGATTTTTCAAAGACAGACCACAACCACGATACGGCTTATTTATCTATCGAGAAATTCAACGAATTTAATACGAAAATCGTCAAAAAACAAAATAATCTCGATTTTATGGTTAATTTCTTGCAAGACGTTACGGCAGACGGCGTAGCCGTAAAAATAGACGATACGAGCAATTCGGTCTACTCTTTTGTGGAAGGCAGCGATCTTGTTTTGCACGTGGATAACGGAAAATATTTTTATATAGGCGCAATGGGGTCAGGCAGAACTATCATATCGGACGAAATAAAAAATCCAAACCGCAAGAATATATTAAAAAGACATCAAGACCTCGCCCCGTACCCAAGCGCCGAAGTTTTATTTTTGTATAAAATCGGAGATCTGCTTTATTTTAGGAGATCCTCATTTTTTTATGTATACAACACAAAAACCGAGGAGTGGGTCGAAACAAATAGCAGTATGGGGGACAGTCTTGATAAAATGGAAAGAATGCATTTTATAGATCCAAAATTCGCCGTCACAAGGCACTATTCCGGGTTAAAAATCAAAGGAGTAAACGGAGGTAATTACATAAACCTTGACTACGCGTATAGTACGGTAGTAATAATGCAGGACTACTTAATCGAAATGAATGATTCGGCAAAAACGGTTAAAGCCTACAAAATCGTAGTCGAGGGCGGCAATGCTTCAAAAAGGCCTATAGACATATCTCAGGTTCCTTATCATGATTCGTATATTAGTCTCGCTCCCATCAGCTCTCACTACTATGACAGAGGGACCAAGTATTATAAGAAAGACGATGATCTATACTATCTAGAGACATTTGAGGATGGCAGCGTACGTGGCTATGCTCTATACAAAAACAAAGAGCGACTACCTATACCAATAATGCCGCAAAGCAATGAAAAACTATTTCTAGCCCAGAGAACTAGATTTTTAATCAATGTTTATATCGGTACAGACCAAACCTATACGCGCATGTACGATATTACCGGAAAAGGTAAAATCGTAAGGCTCCCCGTAGGCGTTCTATGCGCAGAAGAAACCGAGCAAGGCATAAGGATAGCATACGTACCGCGATTGCCTGCCGACGGCAAGCCGCGGACCTTTTATGAGGCTATATTGCCGTATGAAATTTTTAGTAACGAGGAGTAGCCGATGAAACCAACCCCAAAACAATGGCTCCAAGTAGCCAAAAATTTCATCATCGAGCTTCCGCTTGAGATACTTGCCTTTTTCGTCGTGCCGATCGCATTGCTTTTTGCAAAAGAGAGCGACGATCATCTGCCGCGATGTTTTCGCTGGTTTGAGGATGCGGACGACTACTACGACGGGCAAAGCGCGGCCATAAACGGCGACGGCGGATGGAGACGGGATCACTTCCCGCCGCCTAAAAACCGCACTTATTTCGCTCGTCTTTGCTGGCTTTTGCGCAATAGAATAGGCTACTTTTGCGTCAAATACCTCGGAGTCAAGACAAGCGAGATAGACCCTGCCTCCATCAAAACGTTCGGAGACCCGTCCATCACGTCAAACGGCGGCGCATCAAACTCATGGTGCAAGGTAGAGTGCCGCCTCAAAGACGGACGGGAGCGTTTTGGATACTACCGCACGATTAGGTGGTGCAAACGCTTTTACGCGAGAATCTATGTCGGCTGGAAACTGATGGATATAGCCGGCGCAAATCCCGAAAATTGGCACGAGTTTATCGAAGACGGCGATAAAAAAGTGCTTAAAACGGTTTGGGCATTTCACCCCATGAGAAAGGTCAAAGAATGAATGCATCGACAAAGAAATTCGCGATTATCGCGACGGCCATCCTAATCATCACCGCCGCAATAAAACTGTTAAAAGGAGCGTAAAATGGGCTTTTTAAATATCAAATTTCTAATATCCATTGGTGTCACTTTACTAATAGCTCTAGGCGGCGCAGGGCTTGAAATTTGGCGGCTAAACGGCGCAGTTTCAAGCGCAAAAGCCGAGACCAAAGATGTCAAAGACAAGCTGGAAAAAGAGCAAACGAAGCTAGCCCTCAAAGAGGCGGAAAGCCAAATTTACGCGGCAAATTTAAGCGAATGTAATTCCAAAATCTCTGCGCAAAACGAAGCTATCAAAAGCATAGCTCTAGATATGAAAAATATCCGCCAAGGCCAGGCAGGGCTAAGAAAAGAGATACAAGCCAAATACGAGAAGATGGAGCCTCCGCCGAGGGATAGCAGCTGCGAGGAAAACTTAGCCTATTACGAGAGGCTATTTAGGGGGCTAGGGAAATGAAAAGCAAAGCGGTTAAATTTACGCTTATCTGCGCTGCCGCGGTTATACTTTGCGGTTGCGCGGGCAAAGAGCCCCAAATCATCGCCCGCACCCAGTACCAAGACGTGAATAAGCCCGTGCGCTGCGACGTGGAACTACCGCCAAAGCCAAGCTTTGACGAGAGCGATCCATCGACCGCCGGAGCAGTAGCGGCATATCACGAAGAGGTTGAGAGGCTACTTTTGATGTGCGTAGGAGAGAAAAGATGAGCGAGCTAGTCATGAGGAAATTTAGAAGCTTTAGGCTCACCAAAAAAAGGCTGATCGAGATAGCCTGCGCGCTCATCCTGGCTTGCATATTCGGGGTCGACAGATGAGTTTTATAGACAAAGAGTACTGGTATATATTTTGGGTTGTGCTTGTAGGCTTTATCGGGGCGGTGCTTGGACTGCTCGACGAGAACGGTAGGCCCAGGAAAAATAGAACAAAGAAAGCCTTTTTAGCCGCGGCCGCAACGTCTGCGTTTTTATGCTGGGCGACGTATGAGATAGTATTTTTCATTTCGCACGCCACGCCCTTTTCTCTTGCCATAGGCGGCATCATCGCCTTTATGGGCGGAGACTGGGTCAGACGCAAAATCGACAAGGCGGCAAATAAAAAGATAGAAAGCCTAGGCGGAGATAGCGGTAGCTTGGCAAAGAGCGAAAGCGAAAGCGAATACGAAGAGGAGCTAAAATGAGCTATGAAGAGATACTGGAGAGTATGCAAGCAAAGCGCACGCGCTGCGTCGTTTATACTAGAGTGATGGGCTACCATCGCCCGGTAGAGAGCTTTAACGTCGGCAAAAAGGGCGAGCATAAAGAAAGAGTGAAATTCAAAGAAAGGATAAAAAATGAAACTGATCATACGTAGATACAAGAACATCGATGACGGCACTATCGGCAAATTTGAGCTAGTAGGCGTAAATACCGTGCTGATGACGGGCTATACGCTAGAGTCCGCAGGACCAGATACCACTGCAAGGGGCAAAGATAGGCGCATACCGGCGGGACTTTATAGCGTGGTTTGGCACAAGTCGCCAAAATTTAACCGCGTGGTGCCGGTGCTATATAATGAGCAAGTACCGAAAGATCGCTACATAGAGATACATGCCGGCAACTATCCAAAGCATACCGAGGGCTGCATCTTGGTCGGAAAATGGGCGAACGACGAGGGAGTGTTTGAGAGCGTCAAAACGCTAGAAGCTTTGCTTAGTTTTATCCAGGGCAAGGATTTAGAGGTGGAGATTTTAAACGAATTTGGATAGTTCTAAACACCGATTAACCATTAGAGAATAACTTAAGTCTCACTGAAATGAGAATTGGCGATTTTACGGTTTTTCTCATTTCAATGAAATTCTTTTTCTCATTTCAGTTGGCGGTTTATAGATTTCTCGCATGCCCGTAATCCGCTCGCACCCGCTAAATTTTAAATTTTCGGCGGGGCGGCAATTTTATAAAATTTCAAATCCGCCCTCCCGCTTCTAACTTTCATCGCGGTTCGCTTTAAATTTTATAAAAACACCCGCCTTAGCATTAGGGCAACTTCTGTTAAAAACCAAATTTGCAAATTTGACGCTCCCTTTAATTTTAATTATTTTTCGCACGGCTACCGCAAACTTTGATTTGAAATTTGATTAGCTTGCATAGTCCGTAATTTTAGCCCTATTTGCGCCAAATGTTTCTCGCGACACCTCCGTCTCTTTTGAATATTTATTAAAGATTTTATCTGCGTATAGCGTAAGATTTATTGCTTACTCGCCCAGCCTGTATCGGGGTTTTATGAAACTATTTAAACCAAATTTGGCTACGACAATAAACTGCGCTAAATTTAATATCTTTA